>JBQCFB010000271.1:0-7150 GCA_051959715.1 Pseudolabrys sp. | reverse complement strand
CGGAAGTGCAGGTGCGGATGCGCCGCATCGTCGGATCGTCGTTGACGAGGCCGGCGAGGCTCTGCCCCGCCGCATTGCGCGGCGGGCAGGGCACGTCCTCGACCCAGGCCGTCGCGCGCTCGAGATCTTCCGGATCGGAGCGGTAGGCGTCGGCGAGCGTGCGCACGATGTGCGCGGCGATCTCTTTGGTCGGCATGTCTGCTGGAAATGCGCGCACGAAATTGCCGAAAGCCGGATCGGGCCGCCAGCCGAGCGCGGCGAGCGCGCGGGTATGCGCCGGCGTCAGCACTGCGGCGAGCGAGGGCTGCATGGCGCTGCCTGCGGCCTCGCAGCGCATCGCGCCGTCGGCGAGGCGGCGGCACTGCACGTATTTGTCGCCGTCATGGATCGTGGCGTAGCCGATGCGCCCGGGGCGCGAGATCGTCGTGATGTCGTTGAGCGCGGTGTCGATGCGCGCGATTGCGGGCGCCTGCTTGCTCGCGGGTTCGGCCGCGTCGGAGGCATTCGCCGCCGCGACCGCCACGAGGAAGACGAGCCCGAGGACTGGACCGCGCATGAACGACCCGCATTGCGTCGAGGGGCGCAACGTAGGGTTCGAGGCCGACCGCGTCCAGCGACGCGGCGTTTGGTCTTACGCCGGCACCGCGAGCACGGGGCAGGGCGCCTGGCGCAGCACGCGCTCGGTGGTCGAGCCGCGCATCATGTCGAGCACGTTGCGGTGGCCCGCGGTCGCCATGCCGATCAGATCGGCCGGCCAGTCATTGGCGGCGGTAAGGATCGTCTCGACCACGTCGCCGTCGCGCAGGGCGACCGGCATGGCCCGGTCCGGCTCGTTGTGCCGCGCGACGTGCGGCGGCGCCTTGCCGACATGCAGGAGGTGCTCCTCGGCGTCCATGTCCGCGAGCAGGCGGGCAAGGCCCATGATGACCGCGATAGCGGCGTCCGGCTTCGGCGCATGGTCGACCGGGATCACGACATGATGCAAACGCACCTCGCCGCGCTGTGGGTCGACGAAGCCGCGCGTGCCGGACTGCACGAACAGGGTCGGCGCGGACGTCTCGCGCGCGAGCTTCTCGGCGACGGAGCCGTGCAGCCAGCGCGCCGCGCCCTGACGCGCCTCGGTGGCGAGCACCATGAGGTCGGGCTTGTGCCGGGAGAGGAAGCGGCGCACGCCCTCGGCCGGCCCCTGCGGCTGGACGTCGATCTTGACGACACGGACGCCGGTCCGCGCCTCGATCGCTTCGGGCGGCTCGTTGGCGTTCATCAGCCCCCAGCGCGCGAGCACTTCGCGCACATGCGGAAACTTCATGATGTCGTCATCGCCGCCGGTCGCGACGTGGATCAGGTAGAGCTTCGCCTTGGCGGCGAGCGCGATGCGCAGCGCGTGGATGAAGGCAGCCGCGCTGGCGTCGGAGAAGTCGGTCGGATGGACGATCGTGCGGATGTGCATGGGGCGGGACCGATGTCCCGCCCCCTGTAGCAAAAGGCCGCGAATATGGACTTGAGGAAGATCAAGCGCGCGCGGCGCGCCTCACTCCGAGAACGGCATGAGCGCGCGCAGCCGCGGATCGCGCAGCCACAGCCCGGCCCAGAGCGCCACGCCGAGATAGACGCCGAACAGGACATGCGTGAACAGCGGATCGCCGACGCGGACATGCGTCGCGATGGCGCCGCCCATATAGCCGGTGAGGATCACCGCGCCGAGCACGGCGGTGCGCGGCACCGCGTAGAGCAGGGTGGCGAGCGCAAGGACGATGCCGAGCGAGCGGATCGTCGCCGGATCGGCCGGCCAGCCGAGCGACGCGGAGCCGTCGACGACCATCTGAAGCGGGATCAGCTTCATCGTGGCGTCGAGCAGCAGGAGGATCACCAGCACCGCCGAGAGCACGCGGCCGGTCCAGAGCGCGCCGCGGCCGATCGCTGCGGGTGCGGAGAGTGTGTTCGATGTCAGGGACATGGCTTGGTCCTCGTGTTGCCGTGCGCGGTTCAGGTGAGGTCGACGAGCGGCGTGAAGCCGCCGAAGATCAGGCGCTTGCCGTCGAAGGGCATGGCGCCGAAGTCCTTCATGCGCGGGTCGGACATCATCTTCTTGCTGCCTTCGTCGCGCACGGCCTTCGACGGCCATTCGATCCAGGACAGGACGATGACCTCGTTCGCTTCCGCCTTCACGGCGGCGTGGAAGTCGGTGATCTTGCCTTTCGGCACATCGTCGCCCCAGCATTCGACCATGCGGGTGGCGCCGAAGTCCTTCAGCAGCGGCCAGAGCTTTCGCGAGTGCGCGAGATAGGCGTCCTGGTTGCCGGCGGGGACGGGGATGACGATTCCATCGAGATACATGGTGTGCTCCTTGGCAGTATGCGTGTTCGTCTTGCGTGGAACGGTGCAGGGGTCAGTTGAGCGCGGGGATGGAGTGATGTTCGTGCACGATGCGCCAGTCGCCCTCGACCTTGCGCAGGCCCACGGACAGGCGAAACAGGAAGCCGTTTTTGTCTGCCGGATTGCTGGACGACTCGGGAACGCAGCGCATGATCGCGGCGGCGAAGGCGACATCCTCGCCCGCGGTGACGGCAAGCTCCTCGATGTCGAACGCGCTGCCGGGCTTGTGATAGCGGAACATCAGATCCCAGGTCTGTTCGTATGCCGCGATGCCCTTGCATTGCAGGGGCGGCGGCAGGTCGAACATCACGATCTCAGGATCGTGGTGCGCGAGGATGGCGGGAATGTCGTGCCGGCGGACCGCGTCGGTCCACTCTTCGAGAAGGGCCTTGATCCGGGTTTCTTCCGTGCGGGCGGACATGACGGTGGTCCTTGATGCGTGTTGCGGTTCAGGCGGCGGCCGACTGGCCGGTCGCCTTCAGGAAGGCCTCGAGGTCCATCCACATGACCTCCCAGCCGTGTCCGTCCGGATCGTCGAAGGAGCGGCCGTACATGAAGCCGTAGTCCTGCGGCGGGCGGGTTTCGCTGGCGCCGGCGGCGAGCGCCTTGCCGACCGTCGCGTCGACGTTCTCGCGGCTGTCTTCGGAGAGGCACAGCAGCGCGGCGCTGAGCTTGTGCGTGTCGGCGATCTCTTTGGTCGTGAACTGCCGGTACTTGTCGTGCGTCAGCAACATCACGTGGATGGTCTCGGACAGCGCCATGCCGGCGGCCGTGGCATCCGAGAATCGCGCATCCTTGCGGGCGCCGATCGCCTCGTAGAAGGCGACCGAACGGTCGAGATCGGTGACGGGCAGGTTGACGAAGATGAGCTTCTGGCCGGGCTGGGACATGGGGCGTTCCTCCTTGTGTGTGCGTCGGGTCGTTGCGTTCGACTTGCGGACCATCCCACAAAGAGTTATGTTATGCAACATGAAAGTTAGAAAAAATAACTAAGAGGTTCGATTTTGGCTAAGCCACTGAAAAAGCGTGTGTATGAGGACGCCTGCGGCGCCGCTCACGCGCTCGAGCTGGTCGGCGACCGCTGGGCGCTGCTGGTCATTCGCGAACTCCTGCTCGGGCCGAAGCGCTTCGGCGACCTGCGTGCCGGGCTGCCGGGCATCAGCGCCAATGTGCTGACGCAGCGGCTCGAGGAGCTCGAGGCCAATGCGGTGGTGGTGCGGCGCAAGCTGCCGCCGCCGGCCTCGGCCTGGGTCTACGACCTGACGCCGTGGGGGCAGGAGGCGGAGGAGATCGTGAAGGTGATCGGCCGCTGGGCGGCGCGCTCGCCGTCACACGATCCGAGCCTGCCGATCAGCATCTCGTCCACCATCATGTCGATGCGCACCATGTTCGCGGCCGACCGCGCGGCGGGGCTGTCGGGCACGCTCGGTTTCAAGCTCGGCCGCGAGGAGTTCGTCGCCACGCTGTCCAAGGGCCGTCTCGCCATCGTCCGCGGCGAAGCCGGCGATGCCGACGTGGTGGTGACCGGCGACCAGCAGGCGCTGGCGGGAGCGATCTATGGCGGCGTGCCGCTTGCCGCCCTGGAGAAGTCCGGCGCGCTCACCGTCAGGGGCGACCGCGCCCTGTTCGAGCGCTATATCGGCCTGTTCCCGCTGCCGCCGAAGGCGCCGGACGCGAAGGCGCTGGGCGAGGCCGGCTGAGACCGCCGCCGCCCTTGATCCTGCGGGCTTTCTTTGCCACATGCGGCCCATGCACATGCCGCTGCCCGCCGATTCCGTCGCCCAGACGCCGCTCGCCGCCGAGGTCGAGCGCCGGCGCACCTTCGCGATCATCTCGCATCCGGACGCGGGCAAGACGACGCTGACCGAAAAGCTCCTGCTGTTCGGGGGCGCCATCAACCTCGCCGGCCAGGTCAAGGCCAAGCGCGACCGCCGTTCCACCCGCTCGGACTGGATGGCGATCGAACGCGAGCGCGGCATCTCGGTCGTCACGTCGGTGATGACCTTCGATTATGACGGCCGCGTCTTCAATCTGCTCGACACGCCGGGCCACGAGGACTTCTCGGAAGATACGTATCGCACGCTGACCGCCGACGACTCGGCCTTGATGGTCATCGACGCCGCCAAGGGCATCGAGGCGCGCACGCGCAAATTGTTCGAGGTGTGCCGGCTGCGCGACATCCCGATCGTCACCTTCATCAATAAAATGGATCGCGAGGCGCGCGATCCGTTCGAGATCCTCGACGAGATCGAGAAGACGCTGGCGCTCGACACGACGCCGATGACCTGGCCAATCGGGCAGGGGCGCGACTTCGCCGGCACCTACGACATCGCCTCGGGCCGCATGCGGCTGATGGGCGAGGACGGCAAGACCACGGAATTGCAGCCGCTCGACGTCGACGCGCTCGCGGCGAAGAACCCGATGCTCAACGCCGCCGCGATCAAGGAAGAGCTGTCGCTGGTCAAGGAGGCGTGCCGGCCGTTCGATTTCCAGGCGTTCCGCGAGGGCCACCTGACGCCCGTCTTCTTCGGTTCGGCGCTGAAGAATTTCGGCGTGAAGGACCTGCTCGACGCGCTCGGCTCGCTCGCGCCGGCGCCGCGCGCGCAGGTCGCCAATACGCGCAAGATCGACGCGCATGAGAACGCGATGACCGCCTTCGTGTTCAAGATCCAGGCGAACATGGATCCGAACCACCGCGACCGCATCGCTTTTGCGCGCCTGTGCTCCGGCAAATTGCGCCGCGGCATGAAGGCGAAGCTGACCCGCACCGGCAAGCCGGTGACGTTGTCGGCGCCGCAGTTCTTCTTCGCGCAGGACCGCTCGGTGGCGGACGAAGCCTATGCCGGCGACGTCGTCGGCATTCCGAATCACGGCACGTTGCGCATCGGCGACACCTTCACCGAGGGCGAGGAGCTGTCCTTCCTCGGCGTACCGAACTTCGCGCCGGAAATCCTGCGCCGCGTGAAGCTCGGCGATCCGATGAAGGCCAAGAAATTGAAAGAAGCGCTGCAGCAGATGGCCGAGGAGGGTGTCGTGCAGGTGTTCCGCCCGCTCGACGGCGCGCCGGCGCTGGTCGGCGTGGTCGGGCCTCTCCAACTCGACGTGCTGAAGGTGCGGCTCGCCGAGGAATACGGCCTCGATATCGGCTTCGAGCAGCCGGAATTCCAGCTGGCGCGCTGGATGGCGGCGGAAGAGCGCAAGACGCTCGACGAGTTCGTGTCGGCCAACTACTCGTCGGTCGCCGAGGACCTCGACGGCGACAAGGTGTTCATGGCGCGCAACCAGTTCATCCTCGACTACACGCGCGAGCGCGCGCCGGGCATCACCTTCACCGACATCAAGGACGTGAAGAAGGCGTGAGCCGCGGCCCTGAGGTGTTCGCCTCGCACCTCTGGACGACGGCCGCTTTACGTAAGGCTCCCTGACCTAATTACCGCGAGCGCGTGCTAGCCTCGGCTTGTCATTGCAAGCTGAAGGGGCAGGCACGCCATGGCGGAAAAACTCGATCAACGCGACAGGATCAATCTCGGCCTGGCGGGCATCATGGCGATCGGCCTCCTGGTGGCGATCGTCGCCGGCCTCTACGCCATCTTCCGCTACGGCCAGCCCGACGGCACCACTGCGACAGTGCTGGCGACGACCGGCGCATGGGTCTTCGTGGCTGCCTTCCTGGTGAGCTTCGTCTTGGCGCTCAGGGACTCGCTGAAGCACCGCACCCACGAAGCGTGAGGCGATCGGCATTCCTGGGGTCGCGGCCTTTCGGACGCGCCCCGGAACGACAAGTCTTCAATTCACCTTCACGTCCGCGGCCTTGATCACCGGTCCCCAGCGATCGACCTCGGCATTGATCAGCTTGCGGAAGTCGTCCGGCGACGAGCCGACCGGCTCCATCAAGGTCTTGCCGAGCTTCTCTTTGACGTCCGGCTGCTTGATGATGGCGACAACGTCGTGGTTGATCTTGTCGACCATCGCCTTCGGCATGCCGCCCGGCGCGATCAGGCCCATCCAGGCGTCGGCCTCGACGTCGATGCCGCTCTCCTTCAGCGTCGGCACGTCCGGCAGGTAGGGCGAGCGCTTCGCCGTCGACACGGCGATGATCTTCACCTTGCCGTCCTTGGCGAGCGGCACCACCGAAATCGCCGGCAGGCAGCCCATCTGCGCGTCGCCGCGGATGATCGCGGTCATCGCCTGCGGCGACGACGGGTAGGGCACGTGCACGAGCTTGGTGCCGGCCTTCAGCGCGACCGCCTCCATGGCGAGGTGCGACAGCGAGCCATTGCCGATCGAAGCGAAATTGTACTTGCCCGGGTTCGCCTTGATCAGCGCGACCAGGTCCTTCACCGACTTGACCTTGAGGTCGTTATTGACCGCGAGCGCGCTCGGCTGGGTGATGAGCTGCGTGACCGCGGTGATGTCCTTCTTCGGATCGTAGGGCAGTTTCGAGAAGAGGAGCGTGTTGATGGCGAGCGGGCCGCCGATCGAGACGCCGATCGTGCCGCCGTCGGGAGCCGCCTTGGCGACCGCCTCGGTGCCGATATTGCCCGACGCGCCCGGCTTGTTCTCGACGATGAAGGCGGAGTCCGGATACTGCTTCTTCAGTCCGTCGGCGATGATGCGGGCGACGATGTCCGGCGTCGAGCCGGCGCCGAACGGCACCATGATGTGCACGGCCTTGGCCGGCCAGGTCTGCGCCATCGAGGGCGCGGCGGCGGCGAGCGTGAGCGCGACGCCGAGCGCGATACGTTTCAGCATGCGATGAATCCTCCCATTCAGG
>JBQCFB010000270.1:0-2720 GCA_051959715.1 Pseudolabrys sp. | reverse complement strand
CAGCGGCTTGTCGGCAAGGGAAGGGTCATCGCGCTTTTCGATCGTGGCGTAGAAGGCGTCGCAGTCGATATGCGCCAGCGTGAGCGTGTCGAGCTGTCCGTGCCGGATGAGGCGCGGCGAGCCGCACCTCCGGCAGCGGGTGGCGGTGTCGGAGACGTCCTTGACGCAGTCCCGGCAGAAGCCGCTCACGGGATCTCGCGCTCCCAGGATGAGCCGCCAAGCGCGATCCGCGCCGCTTCGACCGTCGCCGGATCGTGTCCGGCCTCCTTTGCGAAGTCGGTCAGCAGGCGCTCGTCGCCGGCGAGGTATTCCAGCACACCGGCGAGGAAGCCGGGCTCGCGCGCGGCGGAGCGAATCTCGGCCGGCCCGATACCGGTCAGAGAGAGAAACCGCCCCAATCGTTCGCCGTCCTGCGCGATGTAGCTAAGCGCCTGAACAGCAAGCGCTTCTGCCGCCTCGCGGGCCTGCCCGGAACGCCCTTTCATGGGTCGGATTTGCCTTTCCTAAAGAAATCGGCACTAGGGTCGGTGTCGATCATGCCCGAGCGCGCGCGCCAAAGCGACGCTGCACGCATCGGGGGCGATCAGCGCCTTGGGGACAATGAGGGCGGGGAGCATGTCGAAAACCGTCCTGATCGTGGAAGACAACGAGCTCAACATGAAGCTCTTCCACGATCTGCTCGAAGCGCATGGATATGGAACGGTCGGCACCCGGAACGGCATCGAGGCTCTCGACCTCGCACGCCAGCATCGGCCCGACCTCATCCTGATGGATATCCAGTTGCCGGAAGTCTCCGGTCTGGAAGTGACGAAGTGGCTGAAGGACGACCCGGAGCTGAAGGCGATCCCCGTGGTGGCGGTGACGGCTTTTGCGATGAAGGGCGACGAGGAGCGCATCCGCGAGGGCGGCTGCGAGGCCTATCTGTCCAAGCCGATCTCGGTGGGCAAGTTCATCGAGACGGTGCGCCATTTCCTCGGAGCTGCGTAAGGGGTCGAGTGCGATGAGTGCGCGTATTCTGGTCGTCGACGACTTTCCCGCGAACGTCAAGCTGCTCGAGGCGCGGCTGTCGGCCGAATATTTCGACGTCTGCACGGCATTCAACGGCGCCGAAGCGCTGGCCATGTGCGAGCGCGCCGAATGCGACATCGTCCTGCTCGACGTCATGATGCCGGATATGGACGGCTTCGAGGTCTGCCGCAGGCTCAAATCCAATCCCGCCACACACCACATTCCGGTCGTCATGGTGACGGCGCTCGACCAGCCCTCCGACCGCGTCCGCGGGCTGGAGGCCGGCGCCGACGATTTCCTGACCAAGCCGGTGAGCGACATCGCGCTTGTCTCGCGCGTGCGCTCGCTGTCGCGGCTGAAGATGGTCACGGACGAACTGCGCATGCGCGCGCAGACCTCGCTGGAGATCGGCATCGAAAGCCCCTCGCGCGACGCCGTCCTGGAGACGGGTAGGGGCGGGCGCGTGCTCCTCGTCGACGACCGCAAGAGCTCCTATGAGCGCATCGCCGCCATGCTGGCGACCGAGCATACGGTGGATATCGAGACCGAGCCGAGCGAGGCGCTGTTCCACGCCGCAGAAGGCAATTACGAGCTCGTCATCGTGTCGCTCGGCTTGCAGAACTTCGACGGTCTGCGCCTGTGCAGCCAGATCCGCTCGCTCGAGCGCACCCGCAATGTGCCGATCCTGGCGATCGCGGAGCCCGACAACAATGCGCGGCTCCTGCGCGGGCTGGAGATCGGCGTGAATGACTATCTGATGCGGCCGATCGACAAGAACGAGATGCTGGCGCGCGTCCGCACGCAGATCAAAAAGAAGCGTTATACCGAGCGGTTGCGGGACAATGTTCAAGCGTCGATCGAGATGGCGATCACCGACGCGCTGACCGGCCTGCATAACCGCCGCTACATGGAGACGCACCTGTCGGCGCTGGTGGAGCAGGCGGCCTCGCGCGGCAAGCCGCTGTCGGTGCTGGTGCTCGACATCGACTTCTCCAAGGCGATCAATGACGGCCACGGCCATGACGCCGGCGACGACGTGCTGCGTGAATTCGCGCTGCGCATTCGCAAGTCGATCCGCAACATCGATCTCGCCTGCCGCTATGGCGGCGAGGAATTCGTCATCGTCATGCCGGAGACGGACATGGCGGTGGCGACGATGGTGGCCGAGCGCCTGCGCCGCGCCATCGCCGGCGAGCCGTTCCCGATTCAGCAGGGCATGCGGCTGCTCGACGTGACTTTGTCGATCGGCATCGCCGCTGTCGGCGGCGTCGGCGACACCGCCGCCAACATGCTCAAACGCGCCGATACGGCGCTCTACCGCGCCAAGCGCGACGGCCGCAATCGCGTCGTGGCCGACGCGGCCTGAGGTTGCAGGAGATTCGCTGAAAAGCTCCGCGCCGCCTGCGGGCCGACGTTAAATAGGCTCGCAATCACAGAGACTTAAAAACCGTTTGGCCGGGCGATGCGGTTGGTCTTACCTTCATAGGTCGGCTCGGGTCCCGCCGCGATTGAGCGTGCCGGTTGTTCCGATCCCAGCCACCTGAATACCCTGCGTAGAAGCTCAGGTCCGCCGCATCTCCTGGGTCCGTGGGGTTCGGCCGGTCCGTAAGCGGTGCTAGTGGCCTCCTCTTGTCGCCGCTTCCGGCCGGCCAACTGTTCACGACGACAGCCGCAAAAACACAAAGGGCGCCGCAAGGGCGCCCTTCTTCGTC
>JBQCFB010000269.1:0-4247 GCA_051959715.1 Pseudolabrys sp. | reverse complement strand
AAGGGCGCGCGTGCGCGCGGCGCCTGGGACGGCACCAAGGCGATCCTCGAGCGCGGCCGCGACGGCATCATCAACGAAATGAAGGCGTCCGGCCTGCGCGGCCGCGGCGGCGCCGGCTTCCCGACGGGCCTCAAGTGGTCGTTCATGCCGAAGGAGATCGGCGAGCGGCCGCATTACCTCGTCGTCAACGCCGACGAGTCCGAGCCCGGCACCTGCAAGGATCGCGAGATCATGCGGCACGATCCGCATCTCCTCGTCGAGGGCTGCCTGATCGCCGGCTTCGCCATGGGTGCGCACGCCGCTTACATCTATGTGCGCGGCGAATTCATCCGCGAGCGCGAGCACCTTCAGGCCGCCGTCGATCAGGCCTATGAGGCCAAGCTGATCGGCAAGAATAACGTGCTCGGCTGGGACTTCGACGTCATCGTGCACCACGGCGCCGGCGCATACATCTGCGGCGAAGAGACCGCGCTGCTCGAAAGCCTCGAGGGCAAGAAGGGCATGCCGCGCCTGAAGCCGCCGTTCCCGGCCAATGTCGGTCTCTATGGCTGCCCGACCACCGTGAACAATGTCGAGTCGATCGCGGTCGCCGGCGATATCATGCGCCGCGGCGCCGCGTGGTTCTCCTCGTTCGGCAACCCGAACAATGTCGGCACCAAGCTCTTCTGCATCTCCGGGCACGTGAACAAGCCGTGCAACGTCGAAGAAGCGATGGGCATCACCTTCCGCGAGCTGATCGAGACGCATTGCGGCGGCATCCGCGGCGGCTGGGACAATCTTAAGGCGGTCATCCCCGGCGGCTCGTCGGTGCGCATGGTGCCGGCGGCGCAGATCATCGATACGCCGATGGATTTCGACAGCCTGATGAAGCTGCGCTCCGGCCTCGGCACCGCGGCCGTCATCGTCATGGACAAGTCGACCGACCTGATCCGCGCGGTCGCTCGTCTCGCTTACTTCTACAAGCACGAGAGCTGCGGCCAGTGCACGCCGTGCCGCGAAGGCACCGGCTGGATGTGGCGCGTGCTCACGCGCATGGCGGAAGGCCGCGCGCAGAAGCGCGAGATCGACATGCTCTTGGAAGTGACCAAGCAGGTCGAGGGCCACACGATCTGCGCGCTCGGCGATGCGGCGGCGTGGCCGATCCAGGGCCTGATCGCGCATTTCCGTCACGAGATCGAGGAGCGGATCGACCAGTACGCGGCCAATCCGCATTCCGAGCCTGTCATGGTCGCGGCGGAGTAGGGGATGAACGAGGCTCGCCATCTCGCGGAATTCAACATCGCGCGGATCAAGCATCCGCTCGATGATCCGCGCATGCGCGAGTTCGTCGACAATGTCGACCGCATCAACAAGCTCGCGGACAAGCTGCCGGGCTTCGTCTGGCGCCTTCAGGGCGACAGCGGCCACGCGATGGATATGCGGGTCTATGACGATCCGGCGATCCTGCCGAACCTGACCGTGTGGGAGAGCGCCGAGGCGCTCGAGCGCTTCGTGTTCAAGACCGTGCACGGCCGCTTCTTCGAGCGGCGCGAGACGTGGTTCGAGCAGCCGGAGCCGACCCTGGTGCTGTGGTGGGTGCCCGCAGGCCATCGTCCGACCTTGGACGAGGCGGTCGCGCGGCTCGATCACTTCAAGGCGCACGGCGCGAGTGACTTTGCTTTCGGCTGGGAGAGCCTGCCGGCGGCGACGATTGGCAAGACGGCGCGCGAGACGCGCGCGAGCGAGCAGGCGGCATGACAAAGGTTATCATCGACGGCCAGGAAATCGATGTCGCGCCGGAATTGACGCTTCTCCAGGCGTGCGAGGCGGCCGGCGCCGAGATCCCGCGCTTCTGCTTCCACGAGCGCCTGTCGATCGCCGGCAATTGCCGCATGTGCCTGATCGAGGTGAAGGGCGGGCCGCCGAAGCCGGTCGCGTCCTGCGCCATGAACGTGCGCGATCTGCGGCCCGGCCCGAACGGCGAGCCGCCGACCGTCGTCACCAAGTCGCCGACCGTGAAGAAGGCGCGCAACGGCGTGATGGAGTTCCTGCTCATCAACCATCCGCTCGACTGCCCGATCTGCGACCAGGGCGGCGAGTGCGACCTGCAGGACCAGGCGATGGCCTATGGCGTGGACAGCTCGCGCTTCGCCGAGAACAAGCGCGCCGTCGAAGACAAATATATGGGGCCGCTGGTCAAGACCTCGATGAACCGGTGCATCCAGTGCACCCGCTGCGTCCGCTTCACGACGGAGGTCGCCGGCATAACCGAACTCGGTGCCATCGGGCGCGGCGAGGACCTCGAGATCACCACCTATCTCGAGCAGGCGCTGAGCAGCGAGCTTTCGGGCAACGTCGTCGATCTCTGCCCGGTTGGTGCGCTGACCAGCAAACCCTATGCCTTCCAGGCGCGGCCATGGGAACTGGTCAAGACCGAGAGCATCGACGTCATGGACGCCGTCGGCTCCAACATCCGCGTCGACAGCCGTGGCCGCGAGGTCATGCGGATCCTGCCGCGCGTCAACGACGCCGTGAACGAAGAGTGGATTTCCGACAAGACCCGCCATGTGTGGGACGGCCTCAAGAGCCAGCGGCTCGACCGTCCGTACATCCGGGTCAACGGCAAGCTGCGTCCGGCGAGCTGGGACGAGGCGTTCGCCGCCGTCGCCAAAGCGGTCAAAGCCTCCGGAATGGGCAACAAGGTCGGCGCCATCGCCGGCGACCTGGCCTCGGTCGAGGACATGTACGCCCTCAAGGCGCTCATGACGGCGATGGGCTCGGGCATGACCGACGTCCGGCCACCGATGTCGGGCATCGATCCCGGCATGCCGCGCTCGGCGTATCTGTTCAACCCGACCATTGCCGGCATCGAAGAGGCGGACGCGATCCTGATCGTCGGCTCCAATCCGCGCAAGGAAGCGCCGGTCCTCAACGCCCGCATCCGCAAGGCATGGCGGGCCCGGAACACGCCGATCGCCGTCATCGGCGACCATGCCGATCTCACCTATGATTACGAATACCTCGGCAACGACATTGCCGACCTCGCCAAGGTCGCCGGGGGGCAGGGGTTCGGTGAGAAGCTAAAGGCCGCCAAGAAGCCGCTGGTGATCGTGGGCGAGGGGGCCGTCTCGCACGGCGCTGCCTGGAACAAGCAGATCGGCCGCGACGTCATCGCGCTCGCCAGCAAGGCCGCAATGCTCGGCGAGGTCGCCGAGGGCTGGAACGGCTACGCGCTGCTGCACAATGCGGCGTCGCGCGTCGGGGGTATCGATATCGGCTTTGTGCCGCACAATGGCGGCGTCTGCTCGGCCGATCAGGTCAAGGCAGCCGGCGAGGGCAAGCTCGAGGTGCTGTTCCTGCTCGGTGCCGACGAATACGACACCCGCGCCATGGGCAACGCCTTCGTGGTCTATGTCGGCACGCACGGTGACGCCGGCGCACACCGCGCGGACGTGATCCTGCCGGCCGCCGCTTACACCGAAAAATCTGGCACCTACGTCAACACCGAGGGCCGTGTGCAGGTCACCGAGCGCGCCGTATTCCCACCGGGCGAGGCCAAGGAAGACTGGGCGATTTTCCGGGCCCTCAGCGCCGTGCTCGGGATGCCGTTGCCGTTCAACTCGCTGCGCGATCTGCGCAAGGCGCTCTACGCCGAGTTCCCGCACCTGGCGCAAATCGACCAGATCGTGCCGGCCGGGCTCGACGGCGTTCGTGACCTCGCTGGGCGGGAGATCAAGACGAGCTCGGCAAGGCTCGCCTCGCCGATCGGTGATTTCTACATGACCAACCCCATCGCCCGCGCCTCGGCCATCATGGCCGAATGCTCGCAGATGCAGTTGGGCCTCAAGCAGGCGGCGGAGTAAGCGCATGCAGTTCATCGCCGCCGCCGCAAACTACCTTCTCGGCATCCCGGTTCTCGGCTGGGGCGACCAGGTCGGCTTCGTCTACAAGGGCCTGCTGTTTCTCGTCGCGCTGCTGATCTTCACGGCCTACATTCTGCTCGCGGACCGCAAGATCTGGGCCGCCGTGCAGGTGCGCCGCGGCCCCAACGTCGTGGGTCCGTTCGGCCTGCTGCAGTCCTTCGCCGACCTCTTGAAGTTCCTGCTCAAGGAGCCGAACGTCCCGGCCTCGTCGGACAAGGTCGTGTTCCTCCTGGCGCCGTTCGTGACCACGATGCTGGCGCTTTCGGCCTGGGCGGTGATCCCGCTCGACCACGGCTGGGCGCTCGCCAACATCAATGTCGGCATCCTCTACATCTTCGCCATCAG
>JBQCFB010000268.1:0-4023 GCA_051959715.1 Pseudolabrys sp. | reverse complement strand
TCGGTCGTATAGACGTTGCCCTTGCTGTCGACGGCGAGATTGTGCACCCAGTGGAATTGCCCCGCATTGCGGCCGCTGCGCCCGAATGCGCCGAGCGTCTCGCCGGTGTCGCGTGACAGCACGCGCACCTCGTTGTTCGATCCGTCGGCATTGATCAGGTAGCTCTGCATCTTGTCCGGCCAGAGCGCCAGCCACCACATCGAGCCGTCTCCTCGCGTGGTCTTCTCGACGAAGAATTCCTTCACGAAGCTGCCGTCCTTGCGGAAGACCTGGACGCGGTTGTTCGACCGGTCGCAGACATAGACGAGGCCGTCCCTGGCGATGCGCACGCAGTGTACCGGATTGGCGAACTGCTGCGGCGCCGCGCCTGCCGGGTCGAACGGAGCCTGCGCCTCGTCGCTCGGCTTCTTGCCGTAGGCGCCCCAGTGCCGCTTGTAGGCGCCCGTTTCGGAATCGAACACGATGATGCGGTGATTGCCGTAGCCGTCGGCGACATAGACCTCCTTCGCCGCGGTATCGATCTCGGTGTCGGCGGGACGCCCGAGCCTCGTCGTGTCGCTGCTGTCGACCTTGCCGCCCGGCTTGCCGATCTGGAGTACGAACTTGCCGTCCTGCGTGAACTTCAGCACCTGGCCGTCGTTCTTGCCGTTGCCGCCGACCCAGACGAAGCCGTTGCCGTCGATGGTGATGCCGTGCTCGTTCTCGAACCAGTCATAGCCCTGGCCCGGACCGCCCCACGAGCGCAGCAGATTTCCCGCCGCGTCGAACTCCAATACCGGCGGCGCCGGCTTGCAGCACTTGGCGCGCGGCGGATTGAAGCTCGCCGCCTTCTCGTCGTCGGTCAGCGTGCGCGGCCGCTGGATGACCCAGACATGGTCCTGCGCATCGACAGCGACGCCGGCAGCCTGGCCCATCAGCCACTGGTTCGGCAGCGGCTTCGGCCAGGACGCATCGACCTCGAATTTCGGCGGTTCGGCGAAGGCCGGCGCGATTGCAAGCGCGCCCGCAATGACGGCAGCGACGAGCCTCATGGTACGCCCCCAGATTTGGCCGCCGGTGCGGCGGCAGGCGGCGATGCTCCGGCTTTCTCAAAATGCCGGCAAGAGGGCGCGGTATCAATTTCGCGAGGGCCGGGCCGTCAGTTCCCGAATGCTGCGTCACACGCGGCGCGGTCACCGCGCGGCAACACGAAGACGCGGTCGTCCGAGCCGCGGCCGCCGAACGAGCCGAAATCGTTGACGCCTTCGGTATGGATGTCGGCGCCCGCACCGCCGGTGACGTCGAGGCGCAGGGCGTCGCCGCGCGGCGTCAGCGTGAACGTGCCGCCGTCGGCCTCGAGCGCGCAGTCGAAATGGTCGCCGGCGGTCTTGCACGACAGCGCCTGCCCGTACCATTCGTCCGACGACTTCAGCATGAAGCCGAGACCGGCCTCGAAGTCGTCGGCGCCGTTCTTCCGGCTCGTGTCTGAGCGGACGGCCGCGTCGAAGTCGACGAAGATGCGCCGCACCTTCTGCTTCGGATGGCCCTTCAGATGCGCATCGTCATAGACGCGCAGGTAGCACGGCTTGCCGTCCGCGACGCCGGCAAAGAAGCGCGTGTAGAGATCGTCCGCCGCCGCGGCCGAAGTTGCCGCGCCAGCGATGATAAGAGTCAAAGTGAGGCACTTCATCGCCGTCTCCGGCGATCGAAAAAGGCGGTAATCACCTTCATGCGCGAGCCATCGCTGACGTAGGTGACGCGAGGGATGCGGCCGCCGTGCTCGGGAATCGCGCGGAAGGCGTTGATGGTGCCGCGCTGCTCGTCGGGTTCGACGAAGTCGGGCTCGCGGAGCGTCTGCTCTACCAGGCGTCGATCCAGCGCGCGCTCGAAGAGAGCGGTTTCGGCATGCCGGGTCAGGACGATATCGGGCAGTGACATCTCACACCGGCCGGCACGGGCAGCTTCCTAGAACGGCTCCGTTCTTGCCATCGCTATTGCTTCGTAGCCGCCGCCAGGATCGCCCCGGCCGCGAGGTTCTTGCGCGCGTCGAGGAATTCGAACGCGACGATCTTGCCCTCGGCGTCGAAGTCGAGAACGAGCCCTGCCGACACCTCTTCGCTCTCGACGACAGGTGTGTCGACGAAGCGCACGTAGAGTGCATCCGTTTCGGGGTCGTAGGCCGTTTTCATGACGGCTGGCTCCCAGTTTCGAACCGGCTCAGCATAGCAGAAACCGGCGGCCGAGGCGAACGCCTCACGCCTCGCCGATCTCCTTGAGGATCTCGTCCGTGTGCTGGCCGAGCAGCGGCGCGGGGTTCTCGCTCGCCGCGCGCCAGCCGTCGATGACGATCGGCGTGCGCACGCCCGGGATCGAGCCCTTCTTCGCCGCCTTGCTCGGCAGGTCGAGCTTCATGCCGCGGTGGATTACCTGCGGATCCTCGAACACCTGGTCGACCGCGTTGATCGGCCCGGCCGGCACGCCCTGCGCCTCGAGCTTGGCCAGCAAATCGTCGCGCTTCATCTTCGACGTCAGCGCCGACAGCTTGGCGATGATCTCCTCGCGGTGCTTCAGGCGGCCGACATTGTTGCCATACTCCGGATTCTGCGCGAGGTCCGCCGCGCCGAGCACGTTGCAGAACTTGACGTACTGGGTGTCGTTGCCGGTGGCGACGATGGCGTAGCCGTCGGCCGTCGGAAACACCTGGTACGGCACGATGTTGGCGTGAGCATTGCCGATGCGCTTGGGCACCTTGCCGGAGACGAGATAGTTCAGCGCCTGGTTCGACAACACGCCGACAGTGGAGTCGACCAGCGCCGTGTCGACATAGGCGCCCTTGCCGGTGCGGTGGCGCTCTTGCAGCGCGGCGAGGATGCCGATCACCGAATAGCAGCCGGTGAAGATGTCCGACATCGGAATGCCGATGCGCGTCGGCTCGCCGTCCGGCATGCCGGTCAGGTCCATGACGCCGGCCATGCCCTGCGCCATCAGGTCGTAGCCGGCGCGCTTGGCGTAGGGGCCGTCCTGGCCGAAGCCGGTCACCGAGCAATAGATCAGCCGCGGGCACTCGTCCTTCAGGCTCTTGTAGTCGAGGCCGAATTTGGCGAGCCCGCCGACCTTGAAGTTCTCGATCAGGATGTCGGACTTCGCCGCAAGCTTGCGCACGAGACGGCGGCCTTCTTCGCTCTCGAAGTCGAGCTCGATCGAGCGCTTGCCGCGATTGGCGGAATGGAAATAGGCCGAGCCGATCGGCTTGCCGTCGACGCCCTCGACGAACGGAGGGCCCCAGCCGCGCGTGTCGTCGCCGGCGCCCTTGCGCTCCACCTTGATCACGTCGGCGCCGAGGTCGGCCAGCATCTGCCCGGCCCAGGGACCGGCGAGGATGCGGGCGAGTTCGAGAACGCGGAGACCCGCCAACGGCTTCGGCATGATGAAACGCTCCTGGGGAGAGGCACGACGGACAATTCTTCGGCGGCGTTATAGGGCGATCGCGCGGGGCTGGCCAGTGCCTGAAAAGTCCATCCGACCATGCACTTGCCGGTCAAACCGCATCGTCCCTATGGTGCCCCGGCTTGGCCCCCGCTAAGGTGCAAAGGGGCGGCGCTAGCCGTTTTTGACGATCGCCGATGCCGGGGCATGTGCCGGTCCGAGCGGTCGTTTTGAAAAAAGAAGCCATGGAGGAGGAAACATGACGCTCAAGACAATCATCGCCACGGCCGCTGCGGCCGTGCTGCTCGCCGGCTCGGCCCACGCGCAGATGACGCTGCGCGCTTCGCACCAGTTCCCGGGCGGCAAGGGCGACATCCGCGACGACATGGTGCAGATGATCGCCAAGGAAGCGGCCGCCGCCAATGTCGGCCTGACCATCCAGGTCTATCCGGGCGCCTCGCTCTTCAAGCCGAACGACCAGTGGAACGCCATGGTCAACGGCCAGCTCGATCTCACCCTGTTCCCGCTCGACTACGCCAGCGGCAAGGTGCCGGCCTTCTCGGCGACGCTGATGCCCGGCCTGATCCGCAGCCAGGACCGCGCCAAGCGCATCAACGA
>JBQCFB010000267.1:0-2551 GCA_051959715.1 Pseudolabrys sp. | reverse complement strand
GTCGTCGGCTCGTCGGCGATGACGAGCGCCGGGTCGGCTGCGAGCGCGAGCGCAATGACGACACGCTGGCGCATGCCGCCGGAAAACTGGTGCGGGTAGGACGACAGGCGGTGGCCGGCCGCCGGGATACCGACCTCGGTGAGCAGCCGCTCGGCCTTGTCTCGCGCCGCGGCCGGCGAAATCTTCTCGTGCGTCAGGACGGTTTCGACGAGCTGGTCGCCGATCCGGTACAGCGGATCGAGGCTGGTCAGCGGATCCTGGAAGATCATGCCGATGCGCTTGCCGCGCAGGCGGCGCATTTCGGACCGCGGCAGGTTGTCGATGCGCTCGCCGGCAAGCCTGACCTCGCCGCCGGCGACACGGCCGGGCGGCTCGAGCAGGCCGATGATCGCCGCGCCCGTGATCGACTTGCCGGCGCCGGACTCGCCGACGACGCCGAGCACCTCGCCCGGCGCGATGTCGAAGGAGAGATCGTCGATGGCCGTGAGCACCCCGTGCCGCGTCGGGATTTCCACTCGCAGGTTGCGGACGGAGAGTGTGGGCGTCATCGGAGCTTCGGGTTGAGCGCGTCACGCAGCCAGTCGCCCAGCAGGTTGACCGCGAGCACGAGCACGGCGAGCGTGATCCCCGGGAACATGGTGATCCACCACTCGCCGGAGAACAGGTAGTCGTTGCCGATGCGGATCAGCGTGCCGAGCGAAGGCTGCGTCGGCGGCACGCCGACGCCGAGGAACGACAGCGTCGCCTCGGTGATGATGGCGAGCGCGAGATTGATGGTGGCGATCACCAGCACCGGGCCGAGCACGTTCGGCAGGATGTGGCGGAACAGGATGGCGATGGGCCGCAGGCCGATGAGTCGCGCCGCCAGCACGTATTCCTTGTTGGCTTCGACCAGCACAGAGCCGCGCACCGTGCGCGCGTACTGCACCCAGAAGCTCAATCCGATCGAGATGACCAGCACCGGAAACACGACGTCGTTGTAGGCCTGGGGCCCGGCAATGCCGCGCGCAATGCCGTCGATCAGCAGCGCAGTCAGGATCGCGGGAAAGGTGAGCTGCACATCGGCAACGCGCATGATGATCGCGTCGACCGTTCCGCCGAAATAGCCGGCGGCGAGGCCGAGCGGCACGCCGATGGCGATGGCGAGGAGCACGCTGGCGAACCCGACCGACAGCGAGATGCGCATGCCGTAGAGGATCGTGGACAGCACGTCGCGGCCCTGGTCGTCGGTGCCGAGCAGATAGTCGGAGACGCCGTCCTTGCCCCAGACCGGCGGTAGCAGGCTGTCGGTGATCGACAGCGAGGCAGGATCGAACGGATTGTGCGGGGCGATCAGCGGCGCGGCGAGCGCGGCGGCGACGAGCAGCAGCGTGATCACCGCCGAGGCGATCGTCACCGGCGAGCGCGTGAAGGAATAATACATGTCGCTGTCGAGGACGCGGCGCAGCACCGTGCGCTGCGGCGCAGGCGCGACGTCGGCCTCGCCCGCCAGTTCGCTCATGCCTCGGCTCCCCGGATGCGGATGCGGGGATCGACGGCGACGTAGAGCATGTCGACGATGAAATTCACGACCGTGAAGATCACCGCGACGAGGAGCAGGTACGCGGACATGATCGGGATATCGACCTGCTGCACCGCCTGGAGGAACAGCAGCCCCATGCCCGGCCACTGGAAGACCGTCTCGGTGATGATCGAGAAGGCGAAGATCGAGCCGAGCTGCAGGCCGGTGATGGTGATGACCGGCACAAGCGTGCTCTTGAGCGCGTGGCCGAAGTTGATGGCGCGGCGGGTCAGGCCGCGGGCGCGGGCGAACTTGATGTAGTCGGTGCGCAGCACCTCCAGCATTTCGCCGCGCACCAGCCGCATGATCAGGGTCATCTGGAACAGGCCGAGCGTGATCGTCGGCATGATCAGCGACTTGAGGCCGGACAGGGTCAGGAGCCCGGTCGTCCAGGTGCCCCAGAGGGTCACCACGTCCCCTCGCCCGAACGACGGCAAAAGACCGAGATCGACCGAGAAGACAAAGATGAAGAGAATTCCGATCAGGAACGTCGGCAGCGACACCCCGACCAGGCTGGTGGCGAGAAAGGCGCGGGACAGCCAGCTCGCGGGATAGAGCCCGGTATAGACACCCATCGGCACGCCGACGATGAGCGCGAAGATGGCCGACAGGACGGACAATTCGAGCGTCGCCGGCAGGCGCTCGGCGATGATGTCGGAGACCGGCCGCTTGAACTGGTAGGAGATTCCGAAGTTGAAGTGCGCCGCATTGGCGATGAAGCGCGCGCCCTGCACGACGACAGAATCGTCGAGGCCGAGTTGCTGGCGCAGCTCGGCCCGCTGCTCCGGCGTCGTATCTTGACCGACGAGTTGATTGATCGGGTCGCCGACGAAGCGAAACAGCGCAAAGGAGATCAGCGCCACCACGATGATGACGCCGACCGCCTGCATCAGGCGCCGGATGGCGAAGGCAAGCATGACCTAGCGGTCCCGAAACTGCCGGGCCCGGACCGTGATGATCCGGGCCCGCATTGGCGCCCCCGCCATTACT
>JBQCFB010000266.1:0-2179 GCA_051959715.1 Pseudolabrys sp. | reverse complement strand
CCTCCTCAGCCTCTTCCTCGTCGGCGGTGACGGTGTCGAGATATTCGGGACGCCCCTGCGCCTTCAGATGCGCCACGACGTGCTCGACCTCGAGATCGGACACGAAGGGACCGTGCACGCGCGAGATGCGCCCGCCGCCGGCCATGTGCAGCATGTCGCCCTGGCCGAGCAGCTGCTCCGCTCCCTGCTCGCCGAGGATGGTGCGGCTGTCGATCTTGGAGGTCACCTGGAAGGAGATGCGGGTGGGGAAGTTGGCCTTGATCGTGCCGGTGATGACGTCGACCGAGGGGCGCTGCGTCGCCATGATCAGATGGATGCCGGCGGCTCGCGCCATCTGCGCCAGCCGCTGGATGGCGCCTTCGATCTCCTTGCCGGCCACCATCATCAGGTCGGCCATCTCGTCGACGATGATGACGATATAGGGCATCGGCGCGAGGTCGATCACGCGTTCCTCGAAGAGCGGCTCGCCAGTGCCCTTCTCGAAACCTGCCTGCACCTGCATGGTCACGACCTCGCCCTTGTCACGGGCGCTCGCCGCGCGCTGGTTGTAGCCGTCGATGTTGCGTACGCCGAGACGCGCCATCTTGCGATAGCGGTCCTCCATCTCGCGCACTGCCCATTTGAGCGCCGTGACTGCTTTCTTGGGATCGGTGACGACCGGCGTCAAAAGATGCGGGATGCCGTCATAAACGGAGAGCTCCAGCATCTTGGGATCGACCATGATGAGGCGGCATTCCTCCGGCTTCATCCGGTAGAGCAGCGACAGGATCATGGTGTTGATGGCGACCGACTTGCCGGAACCGGTGGTGCCCGCCACCAGCAGATGCGGCATCTTGGCGAGCTCGGCGATGACCGGTTCGCCGCCGATCGTCTTGCCGAGGCCGAGCGCCAGCTTGCAGGAGGTGTTGCGGAAACCGGCCGATCCGATCAGCTCGCGGAAATAGACCGTCTCGCGCGTCTCGTTGGGCAATTCGATGCCGATGACATTGCGGCCCGGCACCACGGCGACGCGCGCCGAGATAGCCGACATGGAGCGGGCGATGTCGTCGGCCAGGCCGATGACACGGCTGGATTTGACGCCCGGCGCCGGCTCGAATTCGTAGAGCGTGACGACGGGACCCGGGCGGACATGGATGATCTCGCCTTTGACGCCGAAATCCTCCAGCACGCTTTCGAGCAGATCGGCATTCTGCTCCATGCGCTCCTGCGACATGTAGAAGCCCTGGCCCTCCGGCGGCAGCTGCAGAAGGTCTTCGGAGGGAAGCTCGTAGCCGGCCATCGTGGACAGCGGCGCGACCTCGCCGGCCATGGGCAGCGAAGGCGCCTGCCTCGGCGATCTTGCGCTTGAGGGCGCGGAGACCGGCACGGACTCGACAGGCGTCGGTTGGACGGTCGCGGGGGCCGGCGTCGGGGCAGGGCCGGCGTTCGTTGCGCGAGAGGAGCGCCATTCGATGACCCGGTAAAACGACGTCGCCTCAGTCATGAAGGGGACATGGGTCTGACTTGGCTGGGCCGCCGGACGCTGCGCCGGCATCGGCTTGACCGATGGTTGCACCGGAACGGCGGCCGCCTGACCGGCTTCGCTCAAACGCGCCCGCGCCAGGCGCTCGGCGAGGAAAGGCATGCCGAATTCGAAGAAGGCATGATCGGAAAGATAGGACCAGCGCAGTCCGCTCGGGCGCGGTTTTGCCGCCGCGGCGGCGGCAGCCTGGGGTGACGCGGCCGAATGAGCCGGAACCGCGGCCGGAGCAACAGTGGAAGGTGCGCGGACCGCTTTGGCTTGCATCGGCGCAGCGGCGGGTGCGGCGGGACTTTTCCGGACCGGAGCGGCCGGCGGGGGAGCCGGCGGCGCGGGCCGGACTGGCTCAGCCGCGGGCGTCTTGGCCTGCGCGGCATCCTCCTGCGGGGCGGTTCGCCTGAGGTCGGTGTCCGGCGTGCGGGTGAACCGCACGTTTGGCGCGAGGAAGAAATAGTCCTGCCAGGCCGGGCGGCTGAACTCGCCATCGGCCGATTCGGACGACGCAGCGCGAGCCGCGTCCGCTTCGCTTGCCGGCGCGACTCGCAACGCGACCACCTGCCCCGTTTGCGGCTGCGGAACTCCGCCCCGGCGCCCATCCGCGCCGCGATCGTCGTCGCCCTGATGGGCGGAAGCACCGGAAAGATTGGCACGGGGAAGACG
>JBQCFB010000265.1:0-2120 GCA_051959715.1 Pseudolabrys sp. | reverse complement strand
CGAGATGATCCGCCGCATCGAGGATCTGCACGCGCTCGGCGTGCGCGTCGCGCTCGACGACTTCGGCTCCGGCTATTCGCACCAGAGCTACCGCCAGCGCTTCCCGCTCGACAAGCTCAAGATCGACCGCAGCTTCGTTTCGGCGCTCGGCCAGTCCGGCAATGGCGGCGTCATCATCCAGGCCATCGTCGCGCTCGGCCGCGCGCTCGGCTTGTCGATCACTGTCGAAGGCGTCGAGACCGAGCAGCAGCGCGCGCTGCTCAAGCTCGCCGGCTGCGACGAGCTGCAGGGCTTCCTGTTCGCGCGGCCCGCGCCGGCCAAGACGATCGACCGGCTGCTCAACACCGGAAAAGTCGCGAGGCCGCCACAACCGCCGGCGGCGCTGACAGCCTAAGGCCGAGCCGCTAAAGTCCGCTTCGACAATGCGCGCGAGGACGCGCGCAGCCGGAGGCTGTGTCTGATGATCCCCAATGCGTGGAGCGGTTTCGATTTCGGCCTCGGCGACGACAACGACATGTTGCGCAAGTCGGTCGGCGATTTCGCGCAAGATCGTATCGCGCCGCGTGCCGAGGAGATCGACCGCTCCAACCAGTTTCCCCGGGACCTATGGCCGGAGATGGGTGCGCTCGGCCTGCACGGCATCACTGTCGAGGAGGAGTATGGCGGCTCGGGGCTCGGCTATCTCGCGCATTGCATCGCCATGGAGGAGGTGTCGCGCGCATCCGCCGCGGTGGGATTGTCCTACGGCGCGCATTCCAACCTCTGCGTCAACCAGCTCCGCCGCAACGGCACCGAGGCGCAGAAGCGCAAATACCTGCCGAAGCTCGTGTCCGGCGAGCACGTCGGCGCGCTCGCTATGTCCGAGCCCGGCGCCGGCTCCGACGTCGTGTCGATGCGCACGCGCGCCGACAAGAAGCGCGACCGCTACATCCTCAACGGCTCGAAGATGTGGATTACCAACGGCCCGGTCGCCGACACGCTCATCATCTACGCCAAGACCGACCCGACCGCCGGCTCGCGCGGCATCACCGCCTTCGTCATCGAGAAGGGGATGAAGGGGTTTGCCCCGGCGCAGAAGCTCGACAAGCTCGGCATGCGCGGCTCCGACACATCCGAGCTCGTCTTTCAGGATTGCGAGGTGCCGGAGGAGAACGTGCTCGGCGCCGTCGGCAACGGCGTCAACGTCCTGATGTCGGGCCTCGACTACGAGCGCACCGTGCTGGCGGCGGGGCCGCTCGGCCTGATGCAGTCGTGCCTCGACCTCGTCGTGCCGTACCTGCACCAGCGCCAGCAGTTCGGCCAGCCGATCGGCCGCTTCCAAATGATGCAGGCCAAGCTCGCCGACATGTACGTGACGATGAACGCGGCCAAGGCCTACGTCTACGCGGTGGCGCGCGCCTGCGACGAGGGCCGCACCACGCGCGAGGACGCCGCCGGCGCCATCCTCTACGCGGCCGAACGCGCGACCTGGATGGCGCTCGAGGCGATCCAGTGCTTAGGGGGCAACGGCTACATCAACGACTTCGCCACGGGGCGGCTGCTGCGCGACGCCAAGCTCTACGAGATCGGCGCCGGCACCTCGGAGATCCGCCGCATGCTGATCGGGCGCGAGATTTTCGAGAAGACGCGGTAGCGGAGATTTGTAAATGACGGTGACGGTGCGGCCCTTCCTCATGTTCCAGAACGGGAAGGCCGGGGAGGCGATGGATTTCTACTGCTCGGTGCTGCCGGACGCGCGCATCGAGACGATCGAGCGATACGGGGAGGGTGGTCCGGGCCCCGCCGGCACGGTGCGGCTTGCCACTTTCTCGGTCGGCGACCAGAGCGTCATGGCGATCGACAGCCCGGTCGCGCACGCCTTCACCTTCACGCCGGCCTTTTCGTTCTTCGTCACCTGCCAGTCGGAGGACGATCTGCATCGCTTCGCCGCCGCGCTGGGCGAGGGCGGCGGCGTCCTGATGCCGCCCGGCAATTACGGCTTCAGCCGGCTGTTCACCTGGCTCAACGACCGCTTCGGGGTCTCCTGGCAGCTCAATCTGCGGTGAGCGCCGCCGGCGCTGAGCTTCGACGCCCGAAAAGCTCGCGTGCGCGGCTCTTCGGGAGAGCACACGCCAGGGGGA
>JBQCFB010000264.1:0-3963 GCA_051959715.1 Pseudolabrys sp. | reverse complement strand
GGAGAGCATCGTCACCGCAGTGAGCTATATCGCGCCGGCGCTGCTCGGGCGCGACCCGCGTGACATAGACGGCGCGCTCCACGCGATGGACGGCCGCATGTACGGCAATCACGGCGCCAAGGCCGCGATCGAGATTGCGCTCAACGATCTGGCCGCCAGCGCCGCCGGCGTGCCGCTGCACGCGCTCCTCGGCAAGAAGCAACGCAACCGCATGCCGCTGCTCGGCGTCGTCGGCGGCGGAGACGAACAAGGCGACATCGCCGACGCCGCCGCGAAGAAGGCCGACGGCTTCACCGCCTTCAAGATCAAGGTCGGCATCGACGCGCCGGATAAGGACGCGTCCCGCACGCGCGCGATCTGCGCCGTGCTCGGCCGCGATGTCCTGATCTCCGCCGACGCCAATCAGGGCTTTTCGCGCGACGAGGCGCTTCGTTACGCGCACGCGGTCGACGGCTCGGGGCTCGGCTTCTTCGAGCAGCCGGTGATGGCCGACGATCTCGACGCCATGGCGGCGGTCGCGGCGGCGACGCCGGTCGCGGTCGGCGCCGACGAGGGCATCCATTCGCTCGACGACATCCGGCGCCATCACGAACACAAGGCGGCGCGCGGCGTCAGCCTCAAGGCCATCAAGCTCGGCGGCGTGCGCGCGCTGACCGCGGCCGGCCGGCTGTGCGGCGAGCTCGGAATGCACGTCAACATTTCCTGCAAGACCGGCGAGTCGAGCGTCGCCTGCGCCGCGGCGCTGGCCGCCGCGAGCGTGATCCCGAACATCGATTGGGCGCTGACGCTCACCCACGGCGCGCTCGGCGCCGACGTCGTGACCGAGCCCATATTCATGACCGGCGGCCATGTCTCGGGGCTCGATCGGCCCGGCCTCGGCGTCACCGTCGACGAGGACGCGGTCGCGCGCCATCGCGTGGCAATTCCCGTGCGCGCCTGAGGCCGGCCGGGGCCGCTCCGCACGGAACAGGTCCTTTCATCTGACGTTAGTACCGCGCAAGGAACCGCAATTCGCGAGGACGCGATGGCAGCGCTCGAACCGTCGGCGCGGCGCGAAGACGCCCGGCGCGCGGCGCTCGCCTCGCTGGCCCTGGGCGGTGTGCTTTACTGGCTCGGCTTTGCGCGCCGCGACCGCCGCGTGACAGCGGCTCCAGCGCGCGCAATGTCAGCGGCCAGACGGCCACTCGAGCCGCACCTCGCGCCCGTCGCCGCGCGGCCGCAGTCGTGGCGCGACGTCGCCTCCCATGTCTGGGAGAACATTGGCCGCCACCGCATCCTCGCCATCGCCGCCGGCGTCACCTTCTATGCCCTGCTCGCCATCTTCCCGGCGATCGCTGCGATCGTCACCGTTTACGGCCTGTTCGCCGATACCGGCTCGATCGCCGGCCTGCTCGACAGCCTTGCCGGCGTCGTCCCGGGCGGCGCTTTGATCGTGATCGGCGACGAGGTGACGCGGATCGCCAGCGGCCCGCCCGCCTCGCTCAGCGTCACGCTGGTGGTGAGCCTTCTCATTTCGCTGTGGAGCGCCAATGCCGGCATGAAGGCGATCTTCGACGCGCTCAACGTCGTCTACAACGCCGAGGAGAAGCGAAGCTTCATCAGGCTCAATCTCGTATCACTCGGCTTCACCCTGTCCGCCGTCGTGTTCCTGCTCGCGGCGATGGCGAGCGTCGTCGTCGTGCCGATCGTTCTGAACTACCTGTCGATCCGCTCGTCGGCAGCGCCCCTCGTCGCGCTGGCGCGCTGGCCCGCCATGTTCACCGTCACGGTGTTCGCGCTGTCGCTGGTCTACCGCTTCGGGCCGGACCGCGAGGAAGCGCAGTGGCGCTGGATCACCTGGGGCAGCGCAACCGCCGCGGTCGTCTGGCTCGCCGCCTCGCTGCTGTTCTCATGGTACGCGGCGAACTTCGGCAATTACAACGCGACCTACGGCTCGCTCGGCGCGGTCATCGGCTTCATGACCTGGATGTGGCTGTCGACCATCGTGATCCTGACCGGCGCCGAGATCGACGCCGTCATGGAGCGCTGGGACCGCGGCTCGGCGCACTAGAACTCGGACACCTGCGAAGCGGCGGCAAGACGCGACTGCGCGTTCAGCCGGATCGGCGCGTTGACGGCGCCGAAGCCCTTGTAGCCCGTGCGCTGCACCATCTCGATGAAGAACAGGTCCTTGAAGCTCTTCGTGTAAACCTGGAGATATTCGCCGTCGGCGTCGCGGTCATAGAGAATGTTGTTGGCCTTGAACACGGCGAGCCGCTCCGCGGAGAGATCGACGCGCGCTTCGAGGTCGTCGTAATAATTTTCCGGGATCGGCAGCACCTCGACGCCGTTGGCCTTGAGCTGCTTCACTGTGGCGACGATATCGCTGGTGCCGAAGGCGAGGTGCTGCACGCCCGAGCCGAAATATTCGTTGAGGAACAGCGCGGACTGCGTGCGCGCGCTCTGCGAGCCGTTCATGGCGACGCGCAGCGCGCCGTCGGCGGTCTGCACGACCTGGCTGCGCACGATGCCGCCGGGATCATTGATGTCGACCTGCGGCGTCTTCGCGGCGTCGAGCAGCGACGTATAGAAGAGCAGCCAGGACAGCATTTCCTCGTAGTGCATCGACTGCGAGATGTGGTCGACGGAAGTCAGTCCCGCCTCCGGCGCGCCCGTCTCGACGGCGTCGAACTCGATGTCCCAGACCTGGCCGAGCGTGCTCGTCTCGTCGAGGAAGTAAAGGAGACTGCCGCCCATGCCGCGCACGGCCGGGATGTCGAGCTCCCCGGGGCGGACCTTCTGGTGGAACGGCGTGTCGCACAGCTTCTGCGCGCGCTCGAGCGCAGCGGCCGCACTCGGCACCTTCAGCCCGATCGCGCAGACGCTCGGCCCGTGCATGATGTAGTGCGAGTGCGCGAAGCCTTCCTTCTCGCGGTTGATGACGAGATTGATCGCGCCTTGCGTCCAGCGGTCGACCTGCTTGGTCTTGTGGCGGCCGGTGTGACGGAAGCCGAGGCCGGCAAAGAACTGCGCAAGCTCGGCCGCGGAACGGTCGTCGACCGCGAACTCGATGAAGGCGACGCCGAGGCACTGCGAGCGCGGCGGCATTGCCGGGATCTTGAGTTTCGACGCGGCCGGCGAGGCGCGGAGCTGGTCGAGCAGGTAGACGAGCGAACGCTGGCCGTCGACCGCGACCTCGCGCGGCGAACCGGCGCGGAACTGGTCGTTGAAGATCTCCAGCGAGAACTCGCCGTCATAGCCGGTGGTCAGCACCGCTTCCATGAAATCGCGCAGCGGCATGTCGCCCTGCCCCGGGAAGCAGCGGAAATGCCGGCTCCATGACAGCGCGTCCATGTCGAGCCACGGCGCGTCGGCGAGATGGACGAGGAAGATGCGGTCGCCGGGAATCGATTGCAGCGGCTTCAAGTCGAGCTTGCGCGCGAAGGTGTGGAAGCTGTCGACGACGAGGCCGACGGCCGGATGGTCAGCGCGGCGCACCACCTCCCAGGCGTCGCGGTAGTCGTTGATGTGGCGGCCCCAGGCCAAAGCCTCGAAGCCGACGCGGAGGCCGCGCTTCGCCGCGCGCTCGCCGAGCTCGCGGAAGTCGGCCGCGGCGCGGTCGATGCCGCCGAGCGAGTCGGGCGAGACGTTGCTGCACACGAGCAGGAAGTCGCAGCCGATCTCCTGCATCACGTCGAACTTGCGCTCGGCGCGGTCGAACGTGCGGCTGCGCTGCGGCTCGGCCGTGCCCTCGAAGTCGCGGAACGGCTGGAACGTCGAGACCTTGAGGCCGAGATCGGCGATCTCCTTCGCGACGTCGGCCGGCGTGCCCGAATAGGACAGCAGATCGCTCTCGAAGATCTCGACGCCGCGGAAACCGGCCTTGGCGATGGCGTCCAGCTTCTCGTGCAGGCCGCCCGAGAGGCAGACCGTGGCAATGGAGGTTTTCATGGACCGAGTCTCCTTCAGCCCTGCGCCGCGAGG
>JBQCFB010000263.1:0-3351 GCA_051959715.1 Pseudolabrys sp. | reverse complement strand
AGCGGGAATTCCTTGCGGCCCGCGGTCTTGGCCTGCGCCATCATCTGCTCGAGCGAGCCGCGCATGCCGGTGGCGCGCGCCGCCTGCTTCTCGCGCTTCTGGCGCGCACGATAATCGGTGACCTCGCGGGCGCGGGCCTCGTTCTCGACCACGGCGAGACGGTCGCCGGCGTCCGGCGTGCCGGAGAAGCCGAGCACTTCGACCGGCATTGACGGACCGGCGCTGCCGATCGTCTCGCCCGTGTCCGACACGAGCGCGCGCACGCGCCCCCATTCGGCGCCGGCCACGATGAGGTCGCCGACCTCGAGCGTGCCGCGTTGCACGAGAACC
The DNA here is from genome assembly GCA_051959715.1 of Pseudolabrys sp. Lineage (GTDB taxonomy): Bacteria > Pseudomonadota > Alphaproteobacteria > Rhizobiales > Xanthobacteraceae > Pseudolabrys. The sequence continues at coordinate 3,021 of JBQCFB010000263.1, read as the reverse complement.
GTCGCCACCGGGCCGCGGCCGCGATCGAGCTTGGCCTCGATCACGGTGCCTTCGGCGTCACGGTCCGGATTGGCCTTGAGGTCGAGGATTTCCGACTGCAGCGCCACCATCTCGAGCAGCTTGTCGATGTTGGTGTGATCCTTCGCGGACACTTCGACGTCGACGACGTCGCCGCCCATCGATTCCACCTGGATCTCGTGCTGCAGCAGGTCGGTGCGCACCCGCGTCGGGTTCGCGTCCGGCTTGTCCATCTTGTTGATGGCGACGATGATCGGGACCTTCGCCGCCTTGGCGTGATTGATGGCCTCGACCGTCTGCGGCATGACGCCGTCATCGGCCGCCACCACCAGGATGACGATGTCGGTCACCTTGGCGCCGCGCGCACGCATCGCCGTGAAGGCGGCGTGGCCGGGCGTGTCGATGAAGGTGATCTTGCCGCCCGACGGCGCCGTCACCTGATAGGCGCCGATGTGCTGCGTGATGCCGCCGGCTTCGCCCGCGGCGACTTCGGCCGAGCGGATCGCGTCGAGCAGCGAGGTCTTGCCGTGGTCGACGTGGCCCATCACGGTCACGACCGGCGCGCGGTGCTGCAAGGTCTCGTCCGCGTCGCTGACGTCGAACAGGCCCTCTTCCACGTCGGATTCGGAGACGCGGCGGACGCTGTGGCCCATTTCCTCGGCGATGAGCTGCGCCGTGTCGGCGTCGATCACGTCGTTGATCGTCGCCATCTGGCCCTGCTTCATCAGCAGGCGGATGACGTCGACGGCGCGCTCCGACATGCGGTTGGCGAGTTCCTGGATGCTGATCGCATCCGGAATCGTCACGTCGCGGATCAGCTTTTCCTTCGGCTCGTTCGAATGGCCCTTCAGGCGCCGCTCGGTGCGGCGGCGGAACGAGGCGATCGAACGTTCGCGGACTTCGCCGGCGTTGAGCGCGTTGACGAGGGGCAGACGAGCGCGCTGCTTCTCGGGGCCGGTACGCGGCGCCGGACGCGGCGGCGTGGCCGGACGGCTCGGCGCGCCGCGGCGGCGCGCGGGAGCCTCTTCTTCTTCAGCCTCGAGCGTCAGACGCGCCGGCGGCGTAGCCGAGGCGGTCGGACGGCGCGCATCGGTGGTCGTCTCGCCGCCGAGACGCTTCTTGGCCACTTCGTCGGCCTTGCGCTTGGTTTCCTCGTCGTGCTTGCGGCGATCGTCCTCGTCGCGCTTGCGCACCTGCGCGGCTTCGCGCTCGACGCGGTCGGCGGCTTCCTGGACGGCGCGGCGCTTGGCTTCGTCCTCGGCGTGCTTGCGTTCTTCGGCCTCGCGCACGCGCGAGTCGGCGAGCGCATGCGCACGCGCATTGCGTTCTTCCTCGGTCAGCGTGCGCAGCACGACGCCGGAGGGCTTCTTCGGTGCTTCCGGAGCGGCCGGGCGCGGCGCCGGTGCGGCAGCCGCCGCCTTCTTCGGCGCTTCGGGCGCAGGCTCGGGCTTGGCGGGCGCGCCGCCGATGGTCCGGCGCTTCACCGTCTCCACCACGACCGACTTGCTGCGGCCATGGCTGAAGCTCTGACGCACGACGCCAGTCTCGGTGCGCGGCTTGAGGGTCAGCTTGGAGCCGCCCACGCCCAGTTTCTTTTCGCCAGGATTCTTGGTCTCAGTCATTCCGTACTTCGTCCTTCGGCGCCCTTCGTCGGCGCGTGTGCGCGAACCGCTGCGGTCGATTTATTGGTCCGGAAACGCACATAGCGTGCAACGCGAGCGAGAAAGGTCTCGCTCCCGGGCCCGGCAAGCAGGGCTGCATGTACCACATTTGGGCGGTTCAGTGCCAAATCCAATTGGGTCCCCGAAAAATCCTCAATCACGACGATTTTCCGCGTTCCATCCTCGTTTTCGGCGCGGGCGGCGGCCGACAGCTTGCGCTTGCCGTCCGGTGCCGCGTCGCTGGCATGGATGAGGGCGAGCGCCTCCCCTTTTCCGAGGGCCGCCTCGGCCTTGGCGAATCCCGATACCACCAGCCCCGCCTTGCCGGCGATCGCCAGCGCATCGAGGGCCGCGCGTTCGAGCATCTTCTCGGTCTGGTCGGCCAGGTCCGCGGCGGCGCGCACGTCGCGCTTGAAACCGCGGGCGAAAACGTTGCGCTTGACCGCCTGCTCGACGTCGCCGCGGGTCGCGGTGATCCAGAGCCCGCGGCCCGGCAGCTTGCGCCGCACGTCCGCGACGACCTCGCCCGCCGGCGACAGCACGAAGCGGACGAGCTCGTCGACCGGCCTGACCTCGCGGGACAGCGCGCAGGTCCGCTCCGTCCCCGGAGCTTGCGCTCCGCGGTCGAGGTCGGTGTCCTGCGCGACGGCCAGCATCAAACGGTCGTTCTCCCTTACGCCTCGGCGGGGGCCGCTTCGCCCTCGGCCGCTTCTTCGGCCGGCGGGTTGAGCTCGGCCTCGGTGATCCAGCCGGCCTTCACGCGGGCCTGCATGATCAGCGCCTCGGCCTCCTCGCGGGAGACGTCGAGGCCGTCGAGGAAGCCCGGCTCGCGCTTGGCTTCGCCGTCCTTGCGCTCGGTCCAGCCGGTCAGATCGTCGGTGGCGCAGCCGGCGAGATCCTCGACCGTCTTCACGCCGTTCTCGCCGAGCTTGACCAGCATCGCGGTGGAGATGCCGGGGACGTCCTTCATGTCGTCCTCGACGCCGAGTTCCTTGCGCTTGGCATCGAGCTCGGCTTCCTGCTGCGCGAGGTATTCACGCGCACGCTCCTGGAGCTCGCGCGCCGTGTCCTCGTCGAAGCCTTCGATCGAGGCGATTTCCTTCTCGTCGACGAGCGCGAGTTCCTCGATCGAGCCGAAGCCTTCCGATGCGAGAAGCTGACCCACCACTTCGTCGAGATTGAGCGCGTCGACGAAAATCTTGGTGCGGCTCTCGAACTCCGCCTGGCGGCGTTCGGACTCTTCCTGCTCGGTGAGGATGTCGATGTCCCAGCCGGTGAGCTGCGAGGCAAGACGCACGTTCTGGCCGCGGCGGCCGATCGCCAGCGACAGCTGCTGGTCCGG
>JBQCFB010000262.1:0-11839 GCA_051959715.1 Pseudolabrys sp. | reverse complement strand
CGGCCGGACGCGGTCAGGCGATTGGCCAGCACAGAACCGGCGCTGCCCGCTCCGACGATGATGAAGTCGTACGTCTCGGCCGAGGACACGCTGTGCGACACGCTACTCCGCCGCCTGCGCGCTCACCTGCTGGATCGCCTGCGCCAGCGCCTCGGGCTCCTGCGCGCCGGAGATGGCGTATTTGCCGTCGAGGATGAAGCAGGGGACGCCCTGGATGCCGGCCTCCTTGGCGGCGTTCACCTCCTGCTCGATCTCGGCGATGTCCTTGTCGCTGTCGAGGGCGGCGCGCACGTCTTCCGGGTCGAGACCGACATCGGCGGCGGCCTGCACCAGCACGGCCTCGTTGGAGAGGTCGGCCCCCTCGGTGAAGTAGAGGTCCATCAGGCGCTGCTTCATGGCGGGCGCCTTGCCGATGCCTTCCGCCCAGCGGATGAGGCGATGGGCGTCGCGGGTATTGGGCTGGCGGCTGATGCTGTCGACGGCGTAGACGAGACCTTCCGCGGCCGCCGCGGCCTGGACGCGTTGCGCGATGCCCTTGTAGCGCTCGGGCGAGCCGAATTTCGTCGTCAGGTACTCTTCGCGGCTCATCCCCTCCGGCGGAATCCACTCGTTGAGGAAGTAGGGCCGATAGTGAACTTCCACAGGAACTTCAGACGCTAGCGCCAAGGCCCTCTCGAGCCGCCGTTTTCCGATGAAGCACCACGGGCAGACGACATCCGAGACGACGTCGATGCGGACGGGACGGCGGTCGGACATGGGGCGGCTCCTTCGATTCCGGAGCCTCAAACGTAGGCGTCCGCCTACTCGGCGGCAACCATGCGGCTGCCCATCACCCGCAGCATGAGGCTGTCGAGCGTGTCGCCGGCCTTGAGCGTCGCAAGCGTGACGTTCGCGGTGACCTGCTGCGTTGCGCGGCTGCCGCCGAGCATCGTGGTCTTGAGCGCGCCTGCGATGCGGCGGGCGACGACATGGGCCGAGCGCAGGTCGGTCTGGGTGAAGGCGATGAGGATGGCGCCGTCTTCGTCGCGAGCGGCGAAGTCGATGGCGCGGGTGAGCCGGGTCATGAGGCGCGCACCGTCGAGCGCGGCGCGTTCGTCGAGCGGGCCTTCGAATGAATAGCGCGCGAGCGACAGCGGCTGGCTGCGGTCGGCGGCCTCTGCGATCGCCTTGCCGAGATCGCGCCAGAAGGCGTCCCGGGTGAGGAGGCCGGTATCGGGATCGAACGTCCCGCCGGCCTCGAGCGAAGCAAGCACGCGCTTGAGCCGCGCCTCGAAGGCGTGGTGGCGCACCAGCGGCACGATGCGCGAGACGATGCGGTGCGGGTCGGGATCGAGGTGGTCGACGTTCGGCAGCACCTCGGCGAAGTCGTCGGAGGTCTCGCCGATGACCGCGACCGGCAGGTCGCGGAAGCGGCTGTCTTCCGCCAGCGCGGCGAGGAAGGCGTCGGTCGTCACCTGCGAGAAGCCGTCGCCGACGACCACGCCGTCAATGTCGCGCGCGTTGAGATATTTGGCGGCGTTCTCGACGCTGAGCGCGCCGATCATTTTCACGCGCTCGCCCATGGCGACGCTGAGTGCCGGATAGAGCGGGCCCCGGCCGACGATGAGCACGGTCGCCTCGTCGAGCGCGTCGGCGGCCGGCATGGGCGGCAGTGGCCCTGCGGCCGCTTCGTCGTAGCGGCGGAGCACAGTTGCATGCAGGGCGCGCACGCGCAGCGCCGATTGCAGGCGCGCGACGATGCGGGCGACCGGCAAGGATGCATCGGCCGGAAGGGCGTTCGGCAACGCGGCGTCGAGATCGCCGGAGGCGAGCCCGATCACAGGCACGATCGGCCCTGAGGCGGTGGCGATCTGGAGGCAGAGCATCCGCGCGGAGGATTCGCTCGGCGGCGGGCCCGGCTCGGCGATAACCACGGCGGCGGGCTTGACTGCGACGAAGGCGGTCGGCGCATCGGCCCAGGTGGCTTCGACGATCGGGAAGGCGCCTGCGGCGCTCAGGGCGCCGATGAGTTCCGTCGCCGGAGAGTCGGCGACCACGATCAGCGGACCTTGCAGCGACATATCACGCACGCGGGTTACAAAGGGACGGCCGCACTCTACGGACGGGCTGTTAATACCGCGTTGACGACGACGGGGAATTAAGAGACCGAGCGGGCGCGAAAAGCCCCGGCGACCAGCGGATTGGCGCCGTGCGCGAAAAGATTGCCGGCGATGCGTGCTGCGTCGGACGCGTGGCCGGCGAGCCGATTGCCGAGCAGGGCGTCAGGCAGGGCCGCGATCAACGCGCTTGGATCGACGGCGGCGACGGCCGCATCGAGCGCCGTCTGGCGGAAACGATATGCGCCGACGGTGACGGCGCCCGGGATCACGATGCGCGCCGCCGCATCGACGATCGCAGCATCCGGCAAACCGTCGCCGGTGCGCGTCGCTGCTGTGACGCTAGACTCGTCGTGCGCGAGGCAGTCGATGACGTTCGAGACCGGCGTGCGAGCGGCCGCCCCCAGCGGCGCGCGCCAGAGCGCGACGATCCTGTTCGACTCTGCGACAGCGTCGGCGAGAGCGGACAGCACCGGTCCCGGCAGCACGACGGCGCCGTCGCTCAGTTCAGCCGACTGCGCGATGAACGCCTCTGCGTCGAAGCCGTGATGCAGATGCAGGGCGCCGCCTGCGATCAGCCATGGCAGCAGGCTCACTGTCAGCCCGGCGAAGGAAGAGAGCGGGATGGTCGCCAGGATCGACGCGTCGAGCGGGAGCCCGATCCTCTCGGCGAGCGCGACTCCGGCCTCGAGCAGATACGCCTGATCATGCGGGACGGCGGCGATGCCGTCGGCGCCGCTGTCAAACGTCATGGCGACGACCTGCGCCGACGGCACGCCCATGCGCTGCGGCGGCGGATCGGCCGCGCCGCCCGCAAAGACGCCGTCGAGCGGCACGACACCGTCGGGCAAAGCGCTGCCGAAGGCGCAGATCTGGCGGATCGGGAACAGCTCAGCCGCGACCTCCATGGCGAGCTCGGCATGACGTGTGTCGCCGATGCGGGCGGCCGTGACGATCGCCTTGGCGCCGGCAGCACGCAACGCCTCGACCATGTCCAGCCGCCGCCACAGGACAGGCAGCGGCGCGGCAATCATGCCGGCGCGCACCGTGCCGAGGAACGCGATGACGCTCTCGACCGTGTTCGGCAATTGCAGGCCGACGACCGTGCCGGTCGAAAGGCCGAGGCCGCGCAGGCTCGCGGCGAATGCGGAGATGGCGCGATCGGTCTGCGCGAATGAGAGCGCGCGCGGCGCGCCATCGGTGAAGCTCGCGCGGTTCGGCGGATCGATCAGTGCGGGCGCTTGTGCGCTGCGCACGCCAGCGCGTCGGAACAGGCCGTCGAGGGTGAGTGGCGCATTCATGCCTTGCTGTCCTTCACCCACCAGGTCTCCGGCAGGTAGCCGTAGAGCGAGGTGCGTTCGGGGTGCGCGATGCGCGTCCAGCGCGCGATCCACTGTACGGGCGGATAATAGAGCGGGATGACGTAGAAGCCGGACAAGAGCACGCGGTCGAGTGCGCGCGTCGCCGCGACGAAATCGTCCTGCGCGGTCGCGGCCAGAAGCGCGGCGATCATGGCGTCGACCGCCTTCGATTTGACGCCGGGATAGTTCCGGCTGCCGTTCTGACCGGCTGCTTCCGACGAGAAATAGAACAATTGCTCGTTGCCGGGCGACAGCGACTGCTCGAAGCGGTACTGCATCATGTCGAAATCGAAGCCGATGCGGCGATGCTCGAACTGCGTCGGGTCGACGTTGCGGACGCGCGCGTCGATGCCGGCGCGCTTGAGACTGCGCGTGTAGGCGAGCGCGAGGCGCTCCTGGTCGCGCGTGTTGGTCAGGATCTCGAAGGCGAACGGCCTGCCGCTCGCGACATGCACGAGCTCGGTGCCCTTCAAGGCGTAGCCGGCGTCCTTCAGGAGCGCGAAGGCGCGGGCCAGCCCGTGGCGGTCGCGGCCGGTGCCGTCTGTCTTCGGCGGCTCCCATTGGCCAGCCAGGATGTCGGGCCGCACTGCGCCGGGGAAGGGCTTGAGCAGTTCCTGCTCGCGCGCGCCCGCCGGCGTGCCGTGCGCCGACAATTCGCAGCCGTCGAAATAGCTGGCGGTGCGCTTGTAGAGATCGAAGAAATAGGTGTGGTTGATCCACTCGAAGTCGAACAGGTTGAGCAGCGCTTCGCGCACGCGGATGTCGGCGAAGATCGGCCGCCGCGTGTTGAAGCAGAGCCCGTCCATGCCTTTCGGCAGGCCGTAGGGGAAGGGCTCCTTGACGACGCGGCCCTCGCGCAGCGCGGGAAAGTCGTAGGCCGTCTGCCAGCGTCCCGGATCGGTCTCGAGACGGACGTCGTAGAGGCCCTTCTTGAACGCCTCGAAGTGCGTGTTGCCGTCGCGGTAGTAATCGTAGCGGATGGTGTCGAAATTCCACACGCCGCGATTGATCGGCAGGTCGCGGCCCCAGTAATTCGGATCGCGCGTGAAGGTGACGCTCTCGCCGGGCCTGACTGCGCCGATCGTGTAGGGGCCGCTGCCGAGGACCGGCGTGAAGGTCGTATCCTCGAACGTCTCGACCTTGACCGCGTGCTTGGCGAGGATCGGCATCAGCCCGATGATCAGCGGCAGTTCGCGGTCGTCGGCGCCGGCGAGATCGAAGCGGACGCCGCGCTCGCCGACCGCCTCGGCGTGCTTCACCTTGGCGTAGTAGATCTGGAAGTTCGGGCGTCCGTGATCGCGCAGCAGTTGCCACGAAAAGATGATGTCGTCGGGTGTGATCGGATGGCCGTCGGCGAAGTGCGCTTTCGGATTGAGAGTGAAGGTGACGGTGGTGCGGCTGGCGTCGGTTTCGACCGTTTCGGCGATCAGGCCGTAGAGCGTGAACGGCTCGTCATAGCCGCGCGCGAGCAGGCTCTCGACCTGGTAGCCGCGGATGTTGGCGGCGGGGATGCCCTTGACGATGAAGGGATTGAGACTGTCGAAGGCGCCGAGCACGCCCTGCACAAGCTGCCCGCCCTTCGGTGCGTTCGGATTGGCGTAGACCGGCGCGGCGAAGTCGGGGGGCCAGGCGGGCTCGCCGTGCATCGCGATCGCGTGGCGGGCGGCGGCGTTGGCACGCGCGGGCGACAGACGCCAGGGCAGCGCCGCAGCAAGTCCGCCGAGCACGACGCCGCGGCGCGACGGCATTGGTGCGGTCAGTAGGCGAAACGGCGGCGTGGGCACGGGGCGGATGGCGATTCGGTCCTTGGTTGCGCGAATTTACCACGGCCCGCGATGCGGCCCGCGTCCGCATTTTCTAAGGGTCCGTGGCTTTATTGCAGGCGTGAATTCGGCTATCAGGCAGCGGCGAGGGGGGTCACGCTCCCGCCGTATTTCACACCGAGACAGCCCCTCAAGGCGACCGTTCGGACTGGCCACGGGCCCCTGGCGGTTGGAAAGCAAGGGATTTATCGCAATGGATCATCCGATCGCATCGGCCCGGACGTGGGGCCGCGCGCTGGCTGCAACCGTGAGTGCCGCCGCCCTCGCCGGCGCTTTGTCGGTGCCGGCCGCTGCGCAGCCGAAGAAGCCGGCCGCCAAGCCCGCCGCTCCCGCCGCGCAGCCGGCCCAGCCCGCACAGCCGGCTGCTCCCGCCGCGCCCGGCCAGGCCGCGCAGGGCGAGCCGCAGCTCATGTATTCGCCGTGGATGAAAGTCTGCGGCAAGGGCCCGGACACCAACAACAAGCAAGTCTGCGTCGTCACCAAGGACGGCCGCCTCGAGAACGGCATGCCGGTCGCGATCGTGCAGCTGTTCGAGCCGGAGGGTGAGCAGAAGGTGCTGCGCATCACCGTGCCGCTCGGCATGCAGCTCCAGCACGGCACGCGCGTGATCGTCGACCAGAACCAGCCGATGCAGGCGCCGTACAAGATCTGCTTCCCGGTCGGCTGCATGGCCGACTATCCGGCGACCGACGATCTCATCACCAAGATGAAGAAGGGCCAGCAGATCACGGTGCAGGCGATCAATCTGCAGGGCACCGCGATCTCGCTGCCGCTGCCGCTCGCCGACTTCGCCAAGGCCTATGACGGCCCGCCGACCGATCCGAAGGCGTTCGAGGAGCAGCAGCGCAAGCTCCAGGAAGAGCTCCAGAAGAAGGCGGAAGAGGCGCGCAAGAAGCTCGAGGGCCAGCAGGGCCAGGCGGCTCCGGGTGCACCGGCGCCGGCCGCACCGGCGGCGCCCGCGAAGTAAGGCGCGCGACCCGATCAACGAAAAAGGCGCGGCTCCGGCCGCGCCTTTTTTATTCGCCGTGCCGGGACGCACCCGGGAACGACATCTCAATGCAATCGGATATCGCGCTGGCGATAGGCTCCGTTCTTCCATTCGAACACGTCGGCGACGTCCGGATGGCGGATCGGCGTGCCGGACGTGTCGGCGAGCAGGTTCTGCTCGGAGACGTAGGCGACGTATTCGGTTTCGTCGTTCTCGGCGTAGAGGTGATAGAACGGCTGGTCCTTGCTCGGGCGGATCTCGGCCGGGATCGACTGCCACCACTCCTCGGTGTTGGCGAATTCCGGATCGATGTCGAAAACGACGCCGCGGAACGAGAACAGGCGGTGCTTCACCACCTGGCCGATCTTGAATTTGGCGTTGCGCATCTTGTTCATGGTGACCATCAGATAATGGAACGGCGCGGCCGGCGCCAGACGCCTCAGAGGCCGTAGCGGGCGGCCATGTCGGGGTCCTTGGCGGCCACCAGCCGGGCGAGATCGAGCAGGACCTTGGCCTGCTTCCAAGTGGCGTCGTCCTGCATCTTGCCGTCGATCATGACCGCGCCGGCGCCGTCGGGCATGGCCTCGACGATTTTCCGCGCGAAGGCGACCTCGGCCGGTTCGGGCGAATAGACGCGCTTGGCGATCTCGATCTGCGAGGGGTGGAGCGACCAGGCGCCGGCGCAGCCCATCAGGAAGGCGTTGCGGAACTGGGCCTCGCAGGCGGCGGCGTCGGAGAAGTCGCCGAACGGGCCGTAGAACGGCTTGATGCCGGCCGCCGCGCAGGCGTCGACCATCTTCGCAATCGTGTAGTGCCAGAGGTCCTGCTGAAACGCCGCGCGCGGAGCCTCGCCTTTCGGGTCCTCGATCACCTTGTAGTCGGGATGGCCGCCACCGACGCGCGTCGTCTTCATTGCGCGCGAGGCGGCAAGGTCGGCGGGGCCGAGGCTCATGCCGTGCATGCGCGGCGACGCGGTTGCGATCGCCTCGACATTGTTGACGCCGGCCGCCGTCTCGAGGATGGCGTGGATCAAGATCTGCTTCTTGATCGCGTGCCGCGCCTCGAGCTGGGCGAGGAGCTGGTCGAGATAGGCGATGTCCCACGGCCCGTCGACCTTGGGCAGCATGACGACGTCGAGCTTGTCGCCGACGGCGCCGACGATCTCGATCACGTCGTCGAGCGCCCAGGGCGAGTTGAGCGCGTTGATGCGCGTCCACAGTCCCGTCCTGCCGAAGTCGGTCGCCTTGGCCATGGCGATGAAGCCGTCCCGCGCCGCCTTCTTGGCGTCGACCGGGATCGCGTCCTCCAGATTGCCGAGCACGACGTCGACCTGTTTCGCAAGGTCGGCGGCCTTGGCGCGCATCTTCTCGACGTGCGGCGGCACGAAGTGGATCATGCGCTCGAGCCGCACCGGCAGCTCGCGCAGCGGGGCGGGCGCACCGATGGCGAGGGGAGCGTAGAACTGGCGCGGCGGCTTCATCGGCCTTGGTCCTTCCAAAAGGCTGGCGAGCCGTTTAGAGGAAAGCAAAGGCCGCGCCAAGCCTGCAAATGGTTGGAAAAAGAGCCGTCCAGACGCCGCGCCCGGAGAGGATCGCCGGGACTTAAAGCACACGAATGATCGACGTCCTCAACCTCGCCCTGCCGTTCTTCGGCCTGATCTTCATCGGATTCGCCTGTGGCCGGATCAAGCAGATCCCGGACACCGCACTCGGCTGGATGAACTACTTCATCGTCTACGTGTCGCTGCCGGCGCTGTTCTACCGGATCCTGGCGCAGACCCCGCTGGAGAAGCTCGGCCAGGTCGACTTCATCCTGGCGACCTCGCTCGCGACATTCTGGGCGTTTGCCACTTCGTTCGCCATCGGCATGGCGATCCGCCGCGGCGACATCGCGGACAGTGCAATCGCGGGGCTGGCCGGCGGCTATGGCAATATCGGCTACATGGGCCCGGGCCTGGCGCTGGCGACATTGGGCGCCCAGGCGGCCGTGCCGGTCGCCCTGATCTTCTGCTTCGACAACATCATCCTGTTCACGCTGGTGCCGTTCCTGATGGCGCTGGCGAGCCCGACGAAGAAGAGCGTGCCCGCCATCGCCGTCGAAGTGTTCAAGCGCGTCGCCGGTCATCCGTTGATCGTCGCCAGCGCCGTCGGGGTCCTCTCGGCTGCCTTGCATTTCGAGCCGCCGGTCGCCATCGACCGCCTGCTGCAATTCCTTCAGAATGCTGCGGCGCCCTGCGCGCTGTTCGCGCTCGGCGTCACCGTGGCGCTGCGTCCCTTGAAGAAGATGCCGTGGGAGATCCCGCCGCTCGTCTTCGTCAAGCTGGTGCTGCATCCGGTGCTGCTGTTCGTGCTGCTGTCGCTGTTCGGGCCGTTCGACCAGGTGTGGATCGACACGGCGCTGCTGATGGCGGCGCTCCCGCCGGCGTTGAACGTGTTCGTGTTCGCGCGGCAGTACGACGCCTGGGTCGAGCAGGCCTCGAGCGCGGTGCTGGTCGGCACGCTCGTGTCGGTCGTAACGCTGACGAGCGTGATGTGGATGGTGAAGACCGGTCACGTGCCGGCGCTTCTGTTCAGGTGACCTCATGCAGCCGCTCGCCGGTCTCCTCGTTCTCGATTTCACGACGCTGCTGCCGGGGCCGCTTGCGGGCCTGATGCTGGCGGAAGCCGGCGCCGAGGTGATCAAGATCGAGCGGCCCGGCGGCGAGGACATGCGGCGCTTTCCGCCGTTCAAGGACGGCGCGAGCGCCGCCTTCGCCATGCTCAACCGCGGCAAGACGGGGCTGACGCTCGATCTGAAGAGCGAGGCGGATCGTGAAAAGTTGAAGCCCCTGATCGCGCGGGCTGACATCGTGCTCGAACAGTTCCGCCCTGGCGTGATGGCGCGGCTCGGTCTCGGCTATGACGACATGCGCGCGATCAATCCGCGCATCATCTACTGCTCGATCTCCGGGTACGGACAGGACGGGCCGCGCGCCGACGAGGCGGGGCACGATCTCAATTATATCGGCGCGACGGGCCTGCTCGATCTTCAGCCGGGCGCGCTGGGGCAGCCGACGGTGCCGCCGGCGCTCATTGCCGACATTGCCGGCGGCTCGTTCCCGGCGGTGATCAATATTCTGCTGGCGCTGCGCCTGCGCGACAGGACCGGCGAGGGCTCGCAGCTCGACATCGCCATGACCGACGCCATGTTCACCTTCGCCTGGTACGCACTGGCGATCGGCACCGCGACAGGGCGCTTTCCGCAGCCGGGCGAATTGTCCCTGGTGGGCGGCTCCCCGCGATATCAATTATATCCGGCGAAGGACGGCAAGCTTGTCGCCTGCGGCGCGCTCGAGCAGAAATTCTGGGACGCATTCACGCAAGCGATCGAACTCCCCGCGGCGCTCGCCGACGACCGGCGCGATCCGACCAAGACGCGCGATGCGGTCGCCGCGTTGATCGCCGCCCGATCGTCTGAAGAGTGGCGACCGATCCTGGACAAGGCCGATTGCTGCGCGACCATCGTTGCGCCGCTCGCGGAGGCGATGCGTGATCCGCATTTCGTCGCGCGTGGACTTTTCGCGCAAGAGGTGGAGATCGGGCAGGGCGCGCTGCCGGCCTTGCCGGTGCCGATCGTGCCGGCGTTTCGTGAGACGCCGGGCAAGAAAAAGGCGCCGTAGGCGGCGGGCGCCAGCGCCATTCGAACCACTGTCTGCGCGAAACACGACATTGACGATGCCGGCTGCGGCGCACGCGCGAGGCGCGCGACAAATCACAGAACGCTTGCGACTTTTTTCGGTCTCGCGCCCATGCAATTCTTCGCGCGCGTACTCGAGGACGCGCGGGGGGGCGAGACGATGCGATCCAGACATCTGCTGCTATTGATTGCCGGCTTGCTGCCGATGACGATGCATCAGGCCGCGGCCGCTGATAAGGCCGAAGAAGCTGCGACGGCCGAATGCAAGGCAAAATCCGATCCGTCGATCCTCGTCAATTATTGGAAGAAGGTTGCATCGCCGGCTGGTGCAACGGCTCTGGCGGACCTCGAGAGCAAGGCGAAGACAATCTGCATCGCGCGCGGCGGCGGGAGCAGCAGCAGTTTCAAGATCGCTGGCAATGCCGGCCCGATGAAGGTGAGCGGCACGGCCTGCGATCTCGCCAAGCCGTTCACGGTGTCCGGCAGCGGCGGCGGCATGAAGGTCACGTTCAGTTATGCGCCGAGCAGCGGCACTGGCGGCAAGGTGAGCTACACGGGTGGCGGTCCGGGCGCACCGATGGCCGGAGCTGGCACCTATGCGGTGACGCTCACCGGGCAGGGCGGCACGATCAAGCAGACCCACACGGGTAAAGTCACGATTCCGTTCGGCGGCTCAGCGACGAACACCGACGTCCTGACGCTCACGCCGATCCCGCCCTGTTGAGGCGGCGGGTATAGGCGCGATCAGGCTGAGCCCCAGAGCCGCACGCGCCGCATCGTGCGCGCGGAACTTTGCGCGGGAGACCTGCCTTAATCGGCCCATTTTCCGCACCGGCTCCGGCGCAATCGCGACAGAACGAAGCCGTAACCCTCTCGCATGGTCCGTCCCAATCGCAATTGGGACACCGACTTGCTCAAACGAGCCTTGGACCACAATGAACTGGAAGCGCTCACGCTCTTCGCCAATGGAAAGTCCGCAGACGAGATCGCGGCCGCGCTGGATGTGAGCCAGGGCATGGCGCACCACTATCTCCGCGTGGCCGCCCGCAAGCTTGGCGCGCGCAACCGCGTGCACGCCGTCGCGGTCGCCGTGCGCAACGGACTGATCAAGCCGACCGGTGGCGAAGAATGAGCGGGGCCCGAAGGCCCCGTCCAAAACGGTGTCAGGCTACGGCCGCCACCTGCAACGGCGCATCCAGTTCCTGCATCGGCATCCCGAGCAGCGTGGCAATCAGCGCCTGCACCTCGAGCTGCGCCGTGGCGTGCGACATGGTCGGCCGCGTGCCGAGCGTCCGCGTGTCGAGCGCGTCGGCGGCCGTCAGGCCGCGCGGGTAGAACTCGCGGAAGATCACGCGCTCCGCGAGGCCCTCGACGTAGCGGAACCCGAGACGCTGCGAGAGTTCGTGCAACGCGCCGTCGACCAGTCGCTTGTTGCGTGAGTTCAGCATCGAAAGCCGGTTCCGCAGCACGACCCAGTCCGTTGGCGGACGGTTCTTGCCGGCGCGGATGCTGCGAGCCTCCTCGACCACCCTTGCGTAGCGGCTGATCCCGGAGACGTGGAAGGTGTCGGGATCGACGCTGCCGAGCGAGTCGAGATCGACGAAGCTGTCGTTTAAGGGCGTGACCAGCGTGTCCGCAAAGGTCAGCGCCAGCCGCGCGACGGCGCTGTCGTGGCCGGGCGTGTCGACGATGATGCAGGCATGGGATTCGGCGAGCTTTGCGACCGTTTTCGCGAAGGCGGCGCAGCGGCCCGCCTCGCCATCGAGCGAGGCGAACTCGTCGTCCTCGCTGAAGCAGACATGTGTCGGCGTCGGCAGGTCGAGCTCGCGCTGGCGCGACCAGGCGAGCCGGTTGTCGATGTAATGGGTGAAGCTTCGCTGCGTCGTGTCGAGATCG
>JBQCFB010000261.1:0-3541 GCA_051959715.1 Pseudolabrys sp. | reverse complement strand
GAATTGACGACGCCGCCGCCGGTGTAGAACACCGGCTTCTTGGCGTGCGCCATGAGGGCGATGGCCTGCTGGATCTTGTCCATGTCGCCCTTCACGCGCGGCTTGTAGCCGGTGTGGGCGAACTCCTTCGGCTTCGAATAGGCGCCCTTGGCGAACTGGATGTCCTTCGGGATGTCGACGACGACCGGGCCTGGGCGGCCGCTCGCGGCGATATGGAACGCCTCGTGCAGGATGCGCGGCAGGTCCTCGATGCGCTTCACGAGATAATTGTGCTTGGTACAGGGCCGGGTGATGCCGACCGTGTCGGCCTCCTGGAAGGCGTCGTTGCCGATGAGATGCGTTGGCACCTGGCCGGTGATGCAGACGACCGGGATCGAGTCCATGAGCGCGTCGGTGAGGCCGGTGACGGCGTTGGTCGCGCCGGGGCCGGAGGTGACGAGGACGCAGCCGACCTTGCCGGTCGAGCGCGCATAGCCCTCGGCCATATGCACGGCGCCCTGTTCATGACGGACGAGCACGTGCCGGACGGCCTTCTGGTTGAACAGCGCGTCGTAGATCGGCAGCACGGCGCCGCCGGGATAGCCGAACAGGTGCTGCACGCCCTGATCCGCCAAAGCCTGGATCACCATCTCGGCGCCGGTCATTTCCTTGGTCATGCTCGTCGTCCTTCTTCCACGCAGCTCGTTGTCTCGGCCCGGCCAATAAAAAAGGCCCGCGAGGGGCCTGTGTCCGGACGCTCCCGCGGTGAAGCCCCTCAGGGCCCGCTAGGCGTCCGAACCTCGACTACGATAAGAATATTGCGCGACATCGGTCTCGTCCGTACTTTCGTTGCGCGGGTTATAGGCACCGCAGCAACCGGGGTCAAGGGCCAAATCGGCCCTATTGCGCCAGTTGAGCCTGAATTGTCTGCCCCGCCGCCAGGGCCGTCAACTGCCCTTCCAGTTCTGCCAGCCCCTCCTCTGCCGGGACGGACGGCCAGTCGGTCATCTGGTTGCGGAACCACGTGACCTGACGCTTGGCGTAGCGGCGGGTGTCCATGATGGCGCCGGCGGCCGCCTCCTCGCGCGTGATCTCGCCGTTGAAATGGCGGATGAGCCACGGCACGCCGTGCGCCTTCATCGCCGGCAGCGCCGGGTCGAGCCAGCGCGCGGCGAGCGCCCTCACCTCTTCCAGCGCGCCGGCATCCAGCATCTTGCCGAAGCGCGCTTCGATACGCGCGACCAGTTCCTTGCGCTCGCAGGTGATGAACACTTTTGCGACTTTCGTGCCGTCGATCAAAGGCGGCAGGCCGTAGGCGTGCCAGTCCGACAGGGAGCGCCCCGTCGCCAGCACGACCTCGAGCGCGCGCGAGATGCGCGAGCGGTCGTTCGGCATCAGCCGGTGCGCGGTCTTCGGATCGCGTTCGAGGAGTTCGGCGTAAAGCGGCGCAACGCCCTCGCGCGCGAGCCGTCCGCGCACTGCGTCGCGTATCTCCGCAGGGATCGGCGGCACGGCGGCGAGCCCGCCCGTCAGCGCCTTGAAATAGAGCCCGGTGCCGCCGACGAAGATCGGCACGCGGCCATCGCGCGCAACCTCGTCGAGCACGTCCGCGACGTCGCGGCACCAGCGGCCGGTCGAATAGTTCTCCGCCGCATCGACGTGGCCGTAGAGCCGGTGCGGCGCGCGCGCCTCTTCCTCCGGCGACGGGCGCGCCGTGATGATGCGCAGGTCGCGATAGACCTGCATGGAATCGGCATTGATGATGACGCCGCCGAGCGTCTCGGCGAGCCGCAGCGCCAGCGCCGACTTGCCGCTCGCGGTCGGGCCTGCAATAAGCACCGCTCGTTTCGTCTCGGGCATTCGATGACCCACGTCGCAACCTTCATCGCCGGCCGGCCGGGCGCGCTCGACGCGTCCGTCATCGACCGTGCGCGCACGCTCGTTCCGGCCGCGGGCGCGCCGCGCTGGCTCGCCGAGGGCGAAGCCGCCGACCTCCCCTTTAGCCCGGATTCCGCAATCGACCAACGCGCTCTCGCCGGGCAATTGCGCGCCGCGCTCGGCCAGCGTCCGGTCGACGTCGTCGTGCAGGCGATCGCGCATCGCAGGAAGAAGCTGTTCCTCGCCGACATGGACTCCACCATGATCGGCCAGGAATGCATCGACGAGCTCGCCGACTATGCCGGGCTGAAAGCGCACGTCGCGACGATCACCGAACGCGCCATGCGCGGCGAGATCGCCTTCGAGCCGGCGCTGCGCGAGCGCGTCGCGCTGCTCGAAGGATTGAAAGTATCGGTGATCGAGGAGGTCCTGCGCGACCGTATCAAGCTGACGCCGGGCGCAAAGGCGCTCGTCCGCACGATGCGCGCGAACGGCGCACACACCGCGCTCGTCTCCGGCGGCTTCACATTGTTCACCGACCGCGTCGCCGCCATGATCGGCTTTGACGAGAACCGCGCCAACCGCCTCACCGTGATCGACGGCCACACCCTGTCCGGCGCCGTCGCGGAGCCGATCTTCGGCCGCGACGCCAAGCGCGCCGCGCTGCTGGAACTGCGCCAGGAGTTCGGATTGAAGCCGGAGGAAACGATGGCGGTCGGGGACGGCGCCAACGATCTCGACATGATCGTCGAGGCCGGCCTCGGCGTCGCCTACCACGCCAAGCCGAAAGTGGCCGAGGCCGCCGCCGCGCGCATCGACCACGCCGATCTCACGGCGCTTCTCTACGTGCAGGGCTACGCACGGGACGAGTTCGTGGAGGCCTAGCTCGTCATGGCCGGGCTCGTCCCGACCATCCCGCTTAGGTGTGTAATGCCCTCATAAACGAGATCACCGGGTCGCGGCGCTTCGCGCCGGCCCGGTGATGACAACTCAAATTTTCGAACGGCCTTACTGAATCCCCAGCACGACGATGCTCGGGTCGCCGTCGGGCGAGACGACGAGCAGCATGACGAGTTTCTTGCCCGCAGCCTTGAGCTTGGCGATGCGGCTCTCGAAGTCGGCCGGCGAGCCGACCGCCTCCTGCTCGACCTCGGCGATGACCATGCCGGGCGCGAGGCGCTTCTCCGCCGCCGGCGAATTGGCGTCGACGCCGGTGATCAGCACGCCCTTCACGCTGTCCTTGATGTTGTTCTTCTTGCGCAGGTCCTCGGTCAGGCCGGACAGGTTCAGGCCCAAGGTCTTCTTCACCGCGGAATTGGAATCCGGCGTCGCGTCCTTCGGCGTCAGCGCCGCCTGCTTCTTCTCGGCGTCGTCGAGGCGGCCGAGCTTGACGGTCTTCGTCTCTTCCTTACCCTTGCGCACGACGATGACTTGCACGTCCTTGCCGACCGGCGTGTCGGCGACGATGCGCGGCAGGTCGCGCATCTCCTTCACGTCCTTGCCGTCGAACTTGACGATGACGTCGCCCGGCGCGATGCCGGCCGGCTTGGCCGGGCCCTTGTCGTCGACGCCGGCGACGAGCGCGCCCTTCGCGGGCTTGATGCTCAGCGTCTCGGCGATCTCGTCGGTCACCTGCTGGATGCGCACGCCGAGCCAGCCGCGCCGCACTTCCTTGAACTGGCGG
>JBQCFB010000260.1:0-14292 GCA_051959715.1 Pseudolabrys sp. | reverse complement strand
TGCCTGTCGGTGATGCAGGTGCTGCACGAGGGCCTGGCGGATTCGAAGTACCGGCCGTGCCCGCTGCTCGTCAAATACGTCGAGGCCGGCTGGCTCGGCCGCAAGACGCAGCGCGGCTTCTACGACTATCGCGGCGAGAAGCCCGTCCCGACGCGCTGATTTTTTTAGCCTCATGCTGAGGAGCCGCGCGCAGCGCGGCGTCTCGAAGCATGAGGCCGCCCCCATCCTTCGAGACGCGCCCCTTCGGCGCGCTCCTCAGGATGAGGGCGGAAGCAGCTACGCCGCGGCCGCCGAGAACTGCGGCGCGGTTTCCTTCCAGCACGGCAGTTCCGTCACGCGCTCGAACCAGTCGCGCAGCGTCGGATGCGCGGCGAGCGGAATGCCGGCGCGCTCGTGGTAGAGCAGGGCGCCGGCGACCGAGAAGTCGGCGAGCGTGACCGTCTTGCCGACGAGGTAAGGCTGCTTTGCGAGATGCGCCTCGAGCACCTTGGCGTCGCGCTCGAAGTTCTCCAGCGCGCGCTTGATGGCGGCCTCGTCCGGCGGACCCATGCCGAGGATCTGCTTGACGATGCGCTCGAACACCAGCGGCACGCACGTTTCCTTCTCCCAGTGCGCCAGCGTCCAGCTCTGCCAGCGCACGATGTCGGCGCGCGTGCGCACGTCGTCCGGCCACAGCGTGTTCGGCTTCTGGCCGGCGAGGTAGTGCATGATCGCCGTCGTCTCCCAGAGCTTGAGGTCGCCGTCGACGAGCGTCGGCGAGCGGCCGGTCGGGTTGATCGCGCGGTATTCCGGCGAATGCTGCTGGCCCTTCGTCAGGTCGACGAATTCGAACTCGAGCGGGATGCCGAGTTGCGCAGCGACGGCGCGCGCCACCCAGGTGCGCGGGGAAGGCGGAAATCCGACCAGCTTCATCGTTCTCTCCCTTTATTGATCGTGGTCATCGTCGATCGCGTTGCGTCACATGCGCGCCGGCGTCATCCAGCCGATGCCGGCGCCGCCGGGCTCGCGCAGCACGGCGATGCGCCCGACGCCGGGCACGTCGAAGATCGGCTTCATTAGCGTCGCGCCGAGCGACTGGGCGGTCTTCACGCGCGCACCGACGTCGTCGACGGCGATGTAGCTCATCCAGCCTTCCGGCACGCCGGCGTATTGCGCCGAATTGATCGGGAAGAGGCCGCCGACCGGCGTGTCGCCGGCCTTCGCCACCCAGTAGGTGCCTTCGGGCATTGGCATGCCGTCGAAGCTCCAGCCGAGCGCCTTGGCGTAGAAGGCCTTGTCGCGCTCGGGGTCGCGCGTCATCAGTTCGTTCCAGTAGAAGTGTCCGTGTGTCCAGGGCATTGCGAACTCCTGCGTCAGGCGAGATAGGCTTCGAGCTTGTCGAGCGCGCCGGTCCAGCCCATGTTGTGGCGGTCGCGCGCTGGCTCGTCGACGAACTGCTCATGCGTCAGCACCAGCATCGTGCCGTCGCCGTCGGGCTTGAATTCGACCGTGACGAGCGAGACCCGGTCGGGCGTCGACTGCCACGCCCAGGTGTAGACGACCTTCTCATTCGTCCTTGCCTCTTTCACCGTGCCGGAAACATTGTGAGCCTCGCCGGTGTCGGGCGAGCGGGCGGCGATGGCAAAGCGCCCTCCGGCGCGCGTCTCGAAGACCGCGTCGAGGATCTCGACTTTGCCCGGGCCGAACCAGCGCGCTATTTGCGCGGGCTCCGTCCACGCGGCGTAGACGCGCGCGGGCGGCGCCTTGAAGCGGCGGCGGATCGTGAGGCTCGGCTTGACGGCTGTGGCGGTGGACATGCGTCTTCCTCCAGGTAGGCGGCGAGATTGTCGAGCTGCTCGCTCCAGAAGCGTTGATAGTGATTGAGCCAGTCGGTGGCGGCGCGCATCGGCGAGGCGTGCAGGCGGCAGGCGACGGTGCGGCCGGTCTTCTCGCGCCGGACGAGCCCTGCGTCCGACAAGACGTCGAGGTGCTTCATCACCGCCGGCAGCGACATCTTGAACGGCTTGGCCAGTTCCGAGACCGAAACGGTCTCGCGCTCGCTCAGTTGGGCGAGGAGCGCGCGCCGCGTCGGATCGGCGAGCGCGGCGAAGGTGCGGTCGAGCGTCACGGGTGAATAGTAAACCATGAGGTTAAGTATAGGCCGGCGGCCGGGGCTGTCAAGGCGGCCACCGATGTTTGCAATTTGTTGAGACTTGCGGGGCAAGAAGAAAGGATGAGTTCAGTATCCGTTGCCGCGGCGATGGCCGGCGCTTCAGCCGCCAGCACGCAGATGGCGCTCGCCGCGAAGATGATGCGCATGAACGCCGACGCCGAGGCGTCGGTCGCCAAGCTCCTCGACTCCGCCCAGCAGAACATGCAGCAGTTGACGAATACCGCCGCCGGCCAAGGTCAAAATCTCGATATCAGCGTCTGAGTAGCGTGCCGGCGCAGGCGCGATCGGACAAGCCTCAGCCCTTGCCCAGCGCCGCCTTGATCAGCTTCACCGCGTCGTCGCTCGCCCATTCCGCGGGCCCGGCAATGGTGCCGATCTCGCAGCCGGCCGGATCGACCAGCAGGGTCGTCGGCATGCCGAAGGCGCGGCCGACGGCCTTGAGCTCCTGGAAGCTCTTGGCGCTCGCATCCGCGTAGTAAGGCAGCTTGCTCACGCCGATGTCCTTGAGGAAGGCCTTCGGCTTGTCCGGGTCGCGGGTGTCGATGTTGACCGCGACGACCTGGAAGTCGGGGCTGCCGAGCTTCTGCTCGAGCGCGTCGAGCGTCGGCATCTCCTTGCGGCAGGGCACGCACCAGGTGGCCCACAGGTTCAGGAGCACGGTCTTGCCGTGGAAGTCGGCGAGGGTGAGCTTCTTGCCGGCGCCGTCCTCGAAGGCGAGATTCGGCACCTTCAGCGGGCTCTTGGCGACGTTGACGGCGGCGACCTCGCCGCGGGCCAAAGGGGCGACCTTGGCGGCCAGATCGACCGCCGGCCGGCAGGCCTTGTCGCCGCCCGCGTTGCGAGTCAGGGCCGTAATCCCGTATACCCCGGCCAGCCCGACGACCACGCCGGCGAGCCCTCCGGCAAGGATCAGGACGAGCCGTTTGACGGCGAAACTGGATTTCGGGCGGGCCGGCTCGGACATGATCGGAAGAACCTCGGGACTTAAGCCATGAGCAACAAGATGTGGGGCGGGCGGTTTGCCTCGGGCCCGGACGCCATCATGGAGGAAATCAACGCCTCCATCGATTTCGACCGGCATCTTTACCGCCAGGACATCATGGCGTCCAAGGCCCATGCCGAGATGCTGGCCAAGCAAGGCATCATTGCGGCGGACGATGCAAAGTCGATCGCTCACGGTCTAGACACGATCCTGTCAGAGATCGAGGCCGGCAAGTTCTCGTTCCAGCGCGCGCTGGAAGACATCCACATGAACGTCGAGAGCCGGCTGAAGGACCTGATCGGCGCCTCGGCCGGCCGCCTGCACACGGCGCGCTCGCGCAACGACCAGATCGCGACCGACTTCAAGCTTTGGGTCCGCGACACGATCGACACGACCGACGCCGCGCTCGCAGCGCTCCAGAAGACGCTCGCCGAAAAGGCGCAGGCGCATGCCGACACGGTCATGCCCGGCTTCACGCATTTGCAGACGGCGCAGCCGGTGACCTTCGGTCATCACCTGCTGGCCTATGTCGAGATGGTCGCGCGCGACCGCGGCCGGCTCAGTGATGCGCGCAGAAG
Source organism: Pseudolabrys sp. (assembly GCA_051959715.1). Classification (GTDB taxonomy): domain Bacteria; phylum Pseudomonadota; class Alphaproteobacteria; order Rhizobiales; family Xanthobacteraceae; genus Pseudolabrys. The sequence continues at coordinate 10,580 of JBQCFB010000260.1, read as the reverse complement.
GCTCAATGAATCGCCGCTCGGTTCGGCCGCGCTCGCCGGCACGTCGTTTCCGCTCGACCGCGACATGACGGCAAAGGCGCTCGGTTTCGACCGCGCCACCGCGAACTCGCTCGATGCCGTGTCCGACCGCGACTTCGTCATGGAGACGCTCGCGGCGGCCGCCATTTGCTCGGTGCATTTGTCGCGGCTCGCGGAGGAGATCGTCATCTGGACCTCGCCGCTGGTCGGCCTCGTCAAGCTGTCGGACAAGTTCACGACCGGCTCCTCGATCATGCCGCAGAAGCGCAATCCGGACGCGGCCGAGCTCGTGCGCGGCAAGACCGGGCGCATCGTCGGCGCGCTGAGCGCCATCCTGATCGTGATCAAGGGCCTGCCGCTCGCCTACGCCAAGGACATGCAGGAGGACAAGGAAGGCGCGATGGACGCGTTGTCCTCGCTGTCCCTGTCGATCGCGGCGATCGACGGCATGGTGGCCGACCTCGAGCCCGACGTCGCCAAGATGAAGAAGGCGGCGGGCGAGGGCTACGCCACCGCCACCGACCTCGCCGACTGGCTGGTACGCACGCTCAAGATCCCGTTCCGCGACGCGCATCACGTCACCGGCCGAGTCGTCGCGCTGGCCGAGGAGAAGGGCGTGCCGCTGCACCGGCTGTCGCTCGCCGACATGCACGCGATCGAGCCGCGCATCACCGACGACGTGTTCAACGTCCTCTCGGTCACCAATTCGGTGAAGAGCCGCGTGTCCTACGGCGGCACCGCGCCCAAGAACGTGCGGGCGCAGGCCAAGCGCTGGCTCAAGCAGTTGGCGAAGTGAAATAACAAACTCCGTTCGTCCCCGCGTAAGCGGGGACCCAGCGAGGCTGTGCCGCGCGGCAAAGAATGGGTGCCCGCTTCCGCGGGAACGAACGGGAAGGGCCTGCATCGGCCTTTGCGCCAGACTGTCCGGCGGGGCTGTAATCGGGATGGAATCTGCTATTGTGCCGCCCGATCAAGGAGACCGACGTGTCCGAATTCCGCCGTCCGCTCAGTCGATTAGCCGTCGCCGCCGCGATGGCCGCTCTGCTCGTGCTGGGTGGCTGCGGCCGTAAAGGGCCGCTCGACCCGCCGCCCGGCGCTTCGGTCGCGGGCGAACCGGCGCCGCAGACGGGCGGCGGTCTCCTGACGCCGATGTCCGCGCCGATCGGCAGCCACGGCGGCACATCCTCGGCTCCTGCCGCGATCGGCGCCGACGGCCGGCCGGTTGCGCCGAAAGGCCCGGACCGCCCCTTCGTCCTCGACGGCCTGCTCAACTAGACTGAACGACGATGCATCATTTTGAATATCGCGGCGGCGTCATGCACGCCGAAGCGGTCAGCCTCGACGCGCTCGCGGCCGAAGTCGGCACGCCGTTCTATTGCTATTCGACCGCGACGCTGACGCGGCACTACAACGTCTTCGCCGGCGCCTTTGCCGATGTCGACGCGCTCGTCTGCTACGCGATGAAGGCGAACTCCAACCAGGCGGTGCTGCGCACCTTGGCGAAGCTCGGCGCCGGCGCCGACGTCGTCTCCGGCGGTGAGTTGAAGCGCGCCCGCGCCGCCGGCATCCCGCCGGAGAAGATCATGTTCTCCGGCGTCGGCAAGACCGCGGCCGAGCTCGCGCTGGCGATCGACGAAGGCATTCTCTGCATCAACGTCGAGTCCGAGCCCGAGCTCGCGCTGTTGTCGCAGATCGCGACGGCGAAGGGCGCCCGCGCGCACGTCTCGGTGCGCGTCAATCCGGACGTCGACGCCAAGACCCACCACAAGATCGCGACCGGCAAGGCCGAGAACAAGTTCGGCATCCCGATCAGCCGCGCGCGCGAAGTCTATGCGCATGCCGCGAAGCTGCCGGGCATCGCGGTCGCCGGCGTCGACATGCACATCGGCAGCCAGATCACCGACCTCGATCCGTTCGGCAATGCCTTCGCGCTGCTCGCCGATTTCGTGCGCGAACTGCGCGGCGACGGGCACACGATCAGGCACGTCGACCTCGGCGGCGGGCTCGGCATTCCCTATCGCGACAACAACGAATTGCCCCCGTCGCCCGACGCCTATGCCGCGGTGGTCAAGAAGGCGACGCGCGATCTGGATTGCCGCCTGATCTTCGAGCCCGGCCGGCTGATCGTCGGCAATGCCGGCATCCTCGTCACGCGCGTGGAATTCGTGAAGCACGGCGACGCCAAGAACTTCGTCATCGTCGACGCCGGCATGAACGACCTGATCCGGCCGACCTTGTACGAGGCATATCACGCGATCCTGCCGGTGAATGAGCCGTCGCGCGACGCCCGCCGCATCGTCGCCGACGTGGTCGGCCCGGTCTGCGAGAGCGGCGATTTCCTCGCAAAAGATCGTGATCTGCCCGAGCCCGCGCCGGGCGACCTCATGGCCGTGATGTCGGCCGGCGCCTATGGCGCGGTGCAGGCCGGGACCTACAACACCCGCGCCCTGGTGCCGGAAGTGCTGGTGAACGGCGCCGACTGGGCGCTGATCCGCCCCCGTGTCGAGGCCGAGCAGTTGATCACGCTCGACCGCCTGCCGTCCTGGCTCTGAGCGGGCCCGGTTCCTGCGCCATCAATCCGACCTAATACCCACGCGGAATGCCGCCGACGCCCGCGTGGCCGGGGAAAGATGCGCGTGTTAGCGTGTTGAGAGAGTCTCAGAGGCCGGGCGACGGAGCCCTGTGATTGGCTGATTTCGACGACCAGGCAAGCGGCGGCGAGGCCCTGACCCGCCACCATCTCGCGCGCGCGCTCAAGCGCGCCCGCGGCAGCCTGCTCTGGGAGCGGCTGTGGCCGGCGCTGGCCACGCTCCTCACCGCGCTCGGCCTGTTCCTGGCGCTGTCCTGGGCCGGCCTGTGGCTGGTGCTGCCGCCGCTCGCCCGCGCCGCCGGCCTCGTCATCTTCGGCCTGCTGCTCGCCGCCTCCGCCATCCCGCTCGTGCGCCTGCGCCTGCCGCGCGACGCCGAAGCGCTGCTCCGCCTCGACCGCGTCAGCGGCGAGAAGCACCGCCCGGCGACCGCCGTTACCGACGAGATCGCCGCCAACAGCCACGATCCCGTGTCGCAGGCGCTGTGGCAGGCGCATATCGAGCGCGCGCTCATGTCGGCGCGCAAGCTCAAGGCCGGCTGGCCGTCGCCGCGTCTGTCGCTGCGCGATCCGATCGCGCTGCGGGCGCTGGTCCTCATCCTTGTCGCGACCACCTTCATCTCAGCGGGCGGCGAACGCTGGAAGCGCGTCGCCGCCGCCTTCGACTGGCACGGTGTCGTGGCGCCGGCGAATTTCCGCGTCGACGCCTGGGTCAACCCGCCGGCCTATACCGGTCGCCCGCCGGTCATGCTCACCGGCCCGCAGGCCGGCGAGGGCAAGGCCGTCGCCGCGGTGCCGGTCTCCGTGCCGGTCGGCTCGCAGGTGATCATCCGCGCCACCGGCAACGTGCATCTCGAGATCGCGCGCAAGGGCGGCCTTGAAGACGCGAAGGATGCCGACAAGTCACCGCTGCCGACGGGCACCGAAGAGCATCGTCTCGTCGTCAGGGGCGACGGCACGGCGTCGGTCAACGGCGTGCTCGGCGGCGAGCATACGTGGACGTTCAAGGCGATCCCGGACCGCGTGCCGACCATCGCCTTCGTCAAGGATCCGGAGCGGCAGGCGCGCGGCGCGCTCAAGCTCGAATACAAGGTCGACGACGATTACGGCGTCGTCGAAGGCAAGGCGATCTTCGCGCTCAAGGACGCCGACGCCGCGGACAAACATCCGCTCTACGGGCCGCCGGAGTTTCCGCTGACGCTGCCGCAACTGCGCACGCGCTCCGGCGCGGCGCAGACGACGCGCGACCTCTCCGACAATCCGTGGGCCGGCGCCGAGGTGACGGTGACGCTCACCGCCAAGGACGAGGCCGGCAATGTCGGCGAGAGCGAACGCAAGGAATTGACGCTGCCGCAGCGCATCTTCGTGAAGCCGCTGGCGCGCGCGCTGATCGAGCAGCGGCGCAATCTCGCGCTCGATTCCGGCGCCAAGCCGGTCGTGCTCGACGCGCTCGACGCCCTCACCATCGCGCCGGAGAAATTCACGCCCGAGGCCGGCATTTATCTCGGCCTGCGTTCGATCTACTTCCAGCTCGATGCGGCGCGGAACGACGACCAGCTCCGCGAAGTGGTCGGGCGGCTGTGGGACATGGCGCTCCAGGTCGAGGACGGCAATGTCAGCCAGGCCGAGCAGGCGTTGCGGCAGGCGCAGGAAGCCTTGCGTCAGGCGCTGGAGCGCGGCGCGTCCGACGAAGAACTCAAGAAGCTGATGGACGACCTGCGCGCCGCCATGGACAAGTTCATGCAGGCGTTGGCGGAGGAGCTGCGCAAGAACCCGCAGCAGCTGGCGCGGCCGCTCGACCGCAACACGCGCACGCTGACGCAGCGCGATCTCAACAGCATGCTCGACCGGCTCGAGAACCTCGCGCGCTCCGGCAATCGCGATGCTGCTCAGCAACTGCTCAATCAGCTCCAGTCCATGCTCGAGAATTTGCAGATGGCGCGGCCCGGCGCGCAGCCCGACCAGGGCGACGACGAGATGAACCAGGCGCTGGACGAGCTCGGTGACATGATCCGCAAGCAGCAGCAGTTGCGCGATCGCACCTACAAGCAGGGCCAGGATTCGCGGCGCGATCGCCAGCTCGGCGGCCAGAAGCCGAAGATGGGCGACCTCCAGCAGGACCAGCAGGCGCTCAAGGACCGCATGAGCAAGCTGCTTGACCAATTGAAGAAGCGCGGTCTCGGCCAGCAGCAGGGCAAGCAGCAGCAGGGACAGAAAGGCCAGCGCGGCCAGCAGGGCCAGCAAGGGCAGCAGGGTCAGGGCGACCAGGGCGACGGCATGGACCAGCTCGGCGATGCCGGCGAGGCCATGGGCGACGCAGAAGGACAGCTCGGCGAGGGCGACGCCGACAATGCGGTCGACAGTCAGGGCCGCGCGCTCGACGCCATGCGCAAGGGCGCGCAGGGGCTGGCGCAGCAGCTCCAGCAGCAGCAGGGGCCGGGGCAGGTCGGGCAGGGGCCGAACGGCCAGCCCAGCCCGAACGGCCGCCAGCGCGCGAACTCGGAGACCGATCCGCTCGGCCGGCCGCTGCGCGGCCGCGGTTACGACAACGACCCGACGGTCAAGGTCCCCGGCGAGATCGACGCGCAGCGCGCCCGGCGCATCCTTGAAGAACTGCGCAAGCGCTATGGCGAGAGCGACCGGCCGCAGATGGAGCTCGACTACATCGAGCGTCTGCTCAAGGGCTTCTGAGCCGGCCGGCTCGCGCCACGCGGCAGGATTCAACCATGACGAGTCGTTGACGCGAATCGGCGATGCGCGTCTCATGGCGCCCGGGCGCGACGAGGATCATTGAAGCAACACCATGCTTCCGTCTTTCACGCTCGACAGCCGTACACTCCTCACCTGGACCGAAGGCGCGCCGCTGCTGTGCGACAAGCGGCACGTTCTCGTCGCCTGCCTGCCGAAAAGCGGCTCCACATGGCTCAGTGAAATCCTGTGCCGGCTTCCCGACTTTGTCAGGGCCGATCTGGTGCCGTTCTTCGACCGGCGCGAGCAGGAGCTCGCGTTCGAGCGCATGCTGGTCGCGCATCATCTCGACTATGTCGCGCAGCATCATTGCCGGTACTCGCAGGCGACCGATCGCTGCCTGCGCACGTTCTCGATCCGGCCCGTGGTGCTCGTGCGCGATATCTTCGACTGCATGGTCAGCCTGAAGGACTTCATCGACCGCGGGCTGGTCGATCCGGCAACGCGCATCGGCCCGCACGCCTATGTGCCGGATGCCTATTACGGCTGGCCGGACGAGGCGCGGTTCGATTTCGTCGTCGACATGTACGCGCCGTGGTATTTCAATTTCGTCGTCGGCTGGCTCGAGTGCCGGGACGCCGTGTGGGTCCGCTACGAGAACCTGCTGGCCGATCCGCGCGCGACGGTCACGCGCATCGCCGACACGCTCGCGCTGTCGGTCGACGGCGAGGCGATCGACGCCGCGCTTGCCGGCGCGGCAACGGCGTCGACCCGGCGCAACGTGGCGAGGGCCGGACGCGGCGCGACGCTGGGCGGGCGGCAGCGGCGGCACATCGAGCGCATGGCCAGCTACTATTCGGGCTGCGACCTGTCGGCGATCGGGATCGGCCGGGATACTGCGCGCGGCGCGGCGTGAGGCCTCCTATACCGCCGCGCGCGCCTGTCGGAGGCCGCCATTGCCGGGCGTCCGGGCGCGGGTAGTATAGCGCGACCATCGCGCGTGCCTTGCCGGGACGCGCGTCCCGCCCCAAGGACTGCCGCAATGGAAATCGCCCTCACTCCGATGGAATTCGCGCGCCGTGCGCGCCGCGTCTATGCCGACCGCGAGGCCGTCGTCGACGGCGACCTGCGCCTCACCTACGGGCAGTTCTTCGAGCGCTGCGATCGCTGGTCGGCGGCGCTCCAGGCGATGGGCGTCAAGCAGGGCGACCGCGTCGCCTACATCGCGCCGAACACGCACGCGCATCTGGAGGGATATTACGCCGTGCCGCAGATCGGCGCGGTGCTGGTGCCGATCAACTACCGGCTCCTGAGCGACGATTTCGCCTACATCATCAATCATTGCGGCGCCAAAATCGTCTGCGCACACAGCGACCATATCGAGGCGATCGAGGCCATTCGCGGCCAGCTCAAAGGCGTCGAGCACTTCGTCGCGCTGGAGGGCAAGAAGGACGGTTGGACCGATTACGAGACGACCTTGGCCAGGCATGAGCCCGCCTTCGCCAAGGTGGAGATCGGCGAGAACGACCTGCTCACCATCAACTATACCAGCGGCACGACGGCGCGGCCCAAGGGCGTGATGATTACGCACCGCAACGCCTACATGAACGTGATCGGCACGCTGGCGCACCATCACCTCGATCCCGGCGACCGCTATCTGTGGACGCTGCCGATGTTCCACGCCAATGGCTGGACCTTCACCTGGATCAACACGGCGCGCGGCATGGCGCATGTCTGTTTGCGCCGCGTCGAGCCCAAGCTCGTCTACCAGCTCATCAAGGACGAGCGCATCACCATGTTCTGCGCCGCGCCGACCGTGCTGATCGGCATCGCCAACGCGCCGGCCGAGGTGCGCGAAGGCGCGCCGCGCGGCGTCAGGCTGTTCACCGCGGGTGCGCCGCCGGCGGCGGCGACCATCGAGCTGATCGAGCGTGAGCTCGGCTGGGAGCTCACCCACGTCTACGGGCTCACCGAGACGTCGCCGTTGATCACGATCTCCGAGCCGCTGCCCGAGCACCGGAGCCTCTCGATCCAGGATCGCGCGACCATCAAGGCGCGGCAGGGCGTCGAGCTGGTCTCGTCCGGCGAGCTCGTCGTCGTCGACGACAACGACAAGGAAGTGCCGCATGACGGGCAGACGCTCGGCGAGATCAAGGTCCGCGGCAACGTCGTGATGAAGGGCTACTATAACGATCCGGACGCGACCAATGCCGCGATCCGCAACGGCTGGTTCCATTCCGGCGACGCCGCCGTCGTGCATCCGGACGGCTATGTCGAGATCCGCGACCGCTTCAAGGATGTCATCATCTCCGGCGGCGAAAACATCTCCTCGGTCGAGATCGAGGGCTGCCTGCTGCGGCACGCATCGGTGCAGGAAGTCGCCGTCGTCGGCATGCCGCACGAGCGCTGGGGCGAGAGCCCGCACGCCTTCGTCGTGCTGCGCAAGGGCGCGTCCGCGACCGAGGACGAGCTGAAGCAGCACGTGCGCGACACCATCGCGCACTTCAAGACGCCGCAGTGGATCAGCTTCGTCGACGATCTGCCAAAGACGGCGACCGGCAAGGTGCAGAAATTCGTGCTGCGCGCCGGCAAGGCGGGGATTTCGAAGCAATAGGCGGGCGCGGCGCGCTCCTACCGCCGCCGCTCCTCGACGCCGGCGAGCTTGCGCGCCCGCGCCTTCTTGCCCTCCACATCCATGCCGCGCGCGATCTGGATGCGCTGCGCCTGCGGCGAGCCTGCGCCGTGCAGGCTCTCGGTGAGATAGCCGACGGCGTTGCGGCCGATGGTCATGTTCTCGATCAGCCGCAGCACGCGCATGCGGTCGACCGTGTCGACGCCGCTTCTGCCCTGGAGAAACTTGCGGACAAGCGGGCCGATCTCGTTGTTCTGGAGGTCCTTCTCCGACGGCATGGTGACGACGAGGCCGCCGGCAATGTCCTGCGCCAGCCGTGCGATCTCGAAGGGAAAGCGCGTGACGTTGTGCTTGGCGACGTTCGACAGCATCTCGTCGTTCAAGTACGCGCCCGACGCCATCGGCTTCGAGCGGTAGGCCGCCGCCATGCAGCTCGAATAGATGGTCTCGTTGAGATGCGTCATCTCCACGAGCTTGTCCTTGATGTGCGACACGCTCTCGACGCCGTTGTGCGAGGCCGCTTCCGCCGCAGCGCCGATCAGCACGTCGCCGAGGCCGGTTTTGCAGACGTAGGACGAGCGGTGATAGGTCGTGAAGCGCTCGACCAAAGTTGCCGCGTACTGCCACTCGCCGTCCATGAACACGTGCTCATGCGGGATGAACACGTTGTCGAACACGATCATGGCTTCCTGGCCGGCGAATTGCGCATTGCCGGCGTCGAGCGCGCCGCCGTCGACGGCGCGGGTGTCGTTGGTCTGGCGGCCGACGACGTAAGTGAGGCCCGGTGAATCCACGCGCAGCGCGCCGACGAAAGACCAATCCTTGTCGGCCTCCGTCATGCGCATGGTCGGCATCACGATCAGCCAGTGCGAATTGACCGCGCCGGTCTGGTGCATCTTGGCGCCGGAAATATAGATGCCGTTCGCGTCGCGCTTGACGATGCGCAGGAACAGGTCGGGGTCGTCCTGCTGGTGCGGCGCCTTCGAGCGGTCGCCCTTGGGATCGGTCATGGCGCCGCCGATGACGATGTTGGCGGTCTGCGCGCGCTTGAGGAAGGCGAGGAAACGCTTGTGATAATCGGTCTTCTTCCCGGTATCGATGTCGAAGGTCACCGAGTGGCACGCGCCGATCGCGTCGAGGCCGACGCAGCGCTGGAAGCAGGTGCCGGTGCGCCGGCCGAGCTCGCGCTGCATCTCGTGCTTGGCGACGAGGTCGCCGGCGCCCGTCGGGACATGCAGGAAACGGTTGGTCTGGACCCCGGCGATCGGCGTATGGACGCCGCCGAGCTCCGGCCGCTCGGAGGCCAGCCGGTAGGTCTCGGCCATGGCGTTGATCGAGGGGAAGATGACCGGGTGGTCGACCGGCTCCGGGACGCGCTCGCCCATGAAGTAGACCGCCATCGGCCGGCCGCGCAGGGAGGCGATGTAGTCGTCGGCGGTGGTAATCGGGCGGCTGAAATCGGCCCAGAGGGCGTCGGTGGCGGGCATTCCGGTCTCCCTTGGCGCCTTTTGGGGGCGCCTGGCGCGGGCCATATTGCGCCAATCGGACGCCCCTGCAATCGAATAGGCCGCGGCTGCAATCCGGCCCTGCGGCCAGGTCTTTTGCCTTGATTATGTCGCGGGAATTTCATCTGAATCCCGGCCGGAAACCGGTTCCGGCGGTTCCCGAACCAATCGCGCCGCCGGACATTAGGTTAGGAACCCGAGACGCCCGATCGGACCCATCCCTGCAATGTTTGTTGCCGCTGTCGCCATCCTCACGGCCGTCATCTGGCTCGTCCTGCTGCTCGGCCGGGGCTTCTACTGGCTGAGCGCGGTCAGGGATGACGAGCGCCTGCCGGTCCCGGAGCGGTGGCCCTCCGTCGTCGCCATCGTCCCCGCGCGCAACGAGGCGGCGGTGATCGCCGACAGCGTCGGCTCGCTGCTGAAGCAGGACTATCCGGGCGAGCTTGCGGTGGTCGTGGTCGATGACGATTCGAACGACGGCACCGACGCGGCGGCGCAGGCCGCGGCGCCGGGCAGCCCGCGTCAGCTCGTCGTGTTCAAGGGCCAGCCGCTGCCGGCGGGCTGGACCGGCAAGCTCTGGGCCCTGAAGCAGGGCATCGCTGCGGCCGAGCAGGCCGCGCCCGACATGCTGCTCCTGACCGACGCCGACATCGCGCACCGGCCGGATTCCCTGTCCTGGCTCGTGGCCAAGGCGGCGCGGGACCACACGGTGCTCACATCGTTCATGGCCAAGCTTCGCTGTGAGAGCCTCGCCGAGCGCAGCCACGTGCCGGCCTTCATCTATTTCTTCGAAATGCTCTATCCATTTGCCTGGGTGCGGCAGCCCGAGGCGCGGACCGCGGCAGCGGCCGGCGGCTGCGTGCTGCTCGAGCGGTTCGCGCTCTACCAGGCCGGCGGCATCGACTCGATCCGCAACGCGCTGATCGACGACTGCTCGCTGGCGCGGCGCCTCAAGGCGGTCGGCCCGATCTGGCTCGGCCTGACCGAGCGCGTGCACTCCATCCGGCCTTACACGACCTTCGCCGACGTGCGGCAGATGATCTCGCGCTCGGCCTATGCCCAGCTCAACTATTCGCCGTGGCTGCTCGCCGGCACGCTGATCGGCATGGCCCTGACCTATCTCGCCGCGCCGCTGCTGACGATCTTCGCC
>JBQCFB010000259.1:0-4721 GCA_051959715.1 Pseudolabrys sp. | reverse complement strand
AGGACGCGCAGCATGGTGCGGTAGCTCGTCGTGTTGTTGACGATGCGCCCCCACCCTGCGCGCTTGAGATGCGGCAGCGCCGCCTGCGTCACTAGGAGCGGCGCGCGCACGTTGATGGCGAAGAAGCGGTCCCAGACCTCGGGACGCATCTCGGCGATCCTGGGATGACGGGTCTCGGCATCGGGACGGATCGCGCTCATGCCGATGCCGGCATTGTTCACGACGCCCTCCAGCCGGCCGAAATGCGCGGCCGCCGCTTCGACGGCCCCGGCGCAGGCGGACGGATCCGACAGCTCCGCCTCGATCGGCAAGAGGCGCTCGCGCCCGAGCGACGCCGTCAGCCGAGCCAGCGCCTCGGCGCTGCGGTCGACGGCGGCGACGGCGTGCCCGTCCTTGAGCAACGCCGCCGCCATCACCGTGCCGAGCCCGCCGGCGGCGCCGGTGATCAGAACCACGCGCGACGGCATGCCTCAGCTCTTCATCGGCGGGTAGTCGCGCGAGAACACGGGCTCCTTGAGGAACGCCTTCGGGTCCATGCCGCCGAACTGGCTGACCTTGTGGAAGGTCTTCACCGTCTTGTTGACCATCTTGTCGCCGACCTTGTCGACGCGCCGCACGTAGACGTCGATGACGACATTGCCGTGGTCGTCGAACGAGATCGGCCCGCGCGGCGTCTCGGCGAGCGTAACCGAGCGGATCGCCTTCACGAAGGCGTCCGGATCGTCCGACTTTCCGCCGGTCTTGGCGAGCGCGGCCTCGATCACCATGCCGTCGATATAGAAGCAGGCTGCGTAGTGGCCGATGCGCACGTCATTGCCGTAGTTCTTGCGCATGCCGGCGATGAATCGCTTGTTCGCGTCGGTCTCGATGTCGAGGGAATAGGGATTGGTGTTGATCAGTCCCTTGGCCTCGTCGCCATAGGCGGCGATGATCGTGTCGTCGGCCGTGGTCGAGCCGCCGACGATCTGCTGCTTGATGCCCATCGCCTTCGCCTGCTTGATGAACTTGATCGGGTTCGACCCCGCAAGACCGACGCAGACGGCGTCGCACTCGGGCAGCTGAGCGACGTAAGGCGCGTAGTCGGCCGTGTTGAGCGGCGACCACAATTTCTTGAGGACGCGCCCGCCCTCCTTCTCCAGCACGCGCTGGAAGCCGCCGATCTGCTCATAGCCGAAGGCGAAGTCGTCGGCGATGGTCGCCGCCGTCTTCATCTTCATCTCGTTGTGCAGGTAGTCGGCGAGCGGAAAGAGGCACTGCGCCGATGTGTACGACGTGCGCGTCAGGTAGGCGTTGCCCTTGCGCTGCGTCACGTCTTCGGCACCGGCAAAGGCGAGCGTCGGCATCTTCGCCTGGGCGAGGTAATCGAGCGTCGCGAGAAGCTCGAACGCTGCGAAAGGCCCGAGCACGACGTTGACCTTGTCGCGCTCGACCAACTCCTGCGCCTTGGTCTTGGCGCCGGCCGGCGAGCCGCCGGTATCGGCGACGACGAGGTCCACTTTGCGGCCGGAAATGGTGAAGTTCTTTTCCTTCAGGAAGGTGGTGATGCCCTCCTCGGCGTGCTGTCCGCCGGCCGCAAGCGGGCCTGTCTTGACGGTCAGGAGACCGATCTTGATCGGCGCGTTCTGCGCGATCGCCGGCATCGGAAATGCCGCGACGGCGGCGGTACCCGCCAGCATCTGACGGCGGTCGAGCTTGATGGCCATGTGTTTCATCCCTGTCGCTGCGGCCGCTCTGGCGGCGGCCTGCCCGGGGAAATTCAAGCACAGAGGCGCCAGCCGGGCGACAGCGATTTACCGCCCCTGAAGGCTGGGGGCAGCCGCCCACGGCGGGCAGTGCAGCGCAATAATTTTTAGAAATCCGTCACGCGAATCGCTTAGCCTTTCCTCCATGGCGGTTCGTACCTTACGGATCGAGAGGCAGCCGGGGGACTTGGCAACACCCCGACGGCCGGCCGCACGGCAAAACCGCCCGCATCCCTCCACAACCTCAAGGCTTTGGTATCCGCGCCCTCGCGCGGTGCGTTGGCGTATGCACCTGTCCTTAAGCCCACCAGAAGGATCATTCCCTTGGGTAAGAACCTCGCGAAGAAGAGACGCCGTCATGAGCGCCTGCTGGGATCCGCTGAAATCATAGAGTTCCAGAACTCCAAATTCGAAAGCGAGCGCGCGCTGCCGCCGATCAAGGCGCTCAATCCCACGCAAGCCGATTATCTCGACGCCCTTCGCAAGTCTCCCCAGGTGATCGTTCTCGGGCCCGCGGGCACCGGCAAGACCTGGATCGCGGCCACCCACGCCGCCGACCTCTACCGCAACCGCCAGATCGACAAGATCATCCTGACGCGGCCGAACGTGCCGTGCGGCCGCTCGCTCGGATTCTTTCCAGGCTCGCTCGAGGACAAGTTCGCGCCATGGGCGGCGCCCGTCGCCGAGGCGATCAAGGAACGCATCGGCAAGGCCGCCTACGACATCGCCATCAAGAACGGGGCGATCGAGATGGTGCCGTTCGAAGTCATGCGCGGCCGCTCGTGGAAGAACGCCTTCGTGCTGCTCGACGAGGCGCAGAACGCTTCGCCGACCGAGATCAAGACCTTCCTCACCCGTATCGGCGAGGATTGCACGATGGTGATCAACGGCGACATCAGCCAATGCGACCTCGACCGCGATAGCGGCCTGCGCGTCGTCATCGAGATGATCGCGCGGCAGAGCCTGCCGGTGCCGGTGATCGAATTCGGCCGCGCCGACATCGTTCGCTCGGGCATCTGCGCAATGTGGGTCAACGCCTTCGCGGAGGCGAACATCTAGCGCCCGACGCGACACGCAGCGGCATGACGGCGGCAAGCTGGGGTGCTAGCCTGCCGCCCCCGCCGTTTGCTTGTTTCCACACTGACAGGTCTGCAATGAGCGCCACATCATGGCCGCCCGGGACGATCGATCCCGCGCATGTCGTCGTCACCGAACCGGTTCGCGGCTCGTCGATCCCCGTGCACCTCATGTATGTCGAAGCCGTCGACGGCGCCTACATCCCGATCGCTCTGCGCAAGCCGGAAGGCGACGGCCCCTTCCCCATCGTCCTGTTCGCCACAGGCAATGGCGGCGGCGGCATGGCGATGCTGCGCGACCATGTAGAGACCAAGAGCTGGACGCTCGAACGCTTCGTCGAGGCCGGCTACGTCGCCGTTTGGATGCGGTATCGCGCCGAGGTCGACTACGCCTATGACCGGATCGGCAAGCTGATCTCGTCCGGCCGCCAGGGGCGGCAGCTGCTCAATCGCGGCCCGCTCGAATACGAGGATGCGATCGCGGTCGCCGACTACGTGAGGTCACTGCCGTTCGTCGACAAGAATCGCCTCGGCTATGTGGGCATGAGCCACGGCGGCGAGATGGCGCTGAAGATCGCCTCCGAATATCACGGCTTCCGCGCCATGGTGGCGAGCGAACCGGCGAGCCACGAATTCGTGCGCCTGCGGCCCGACGAGACGGCGAAGGTCGATCCGAAGACCGGGCTGCTCAATGTCGAGAAGATGCTGATGCGCACGCCGGAAAAGGTGCGGCCGCGCATCACCGAGGGTGTCGCCAAGGCGCGCGTGGCGCCGATCGACACGCCGATCTTCGTGCAGGGCCGCGACAGCGACGAATTGCAGGGCATCTTCCGCGTCAGCTACGACCTGCTGCACGAAGCGGGCAAGGTCGCGCAGTGGAAGAGCTACGACCATCATCTGCACGGCTTCGTCTATCCCGAGCGCGAGCCCGGCGGCGTCTATGCGCCCGACGCCGTGCAGAAACAGGCCGTCGCCGACACGCTCGCCTTCTTCGAACGGTATCTGAAATCGTGATGCGCTAGCGGTTCGCCACCGAGGTGTCCTCGCCGACGCCCTGGGTCATGGCGACGCGGCAGGTGGAGCATTCGAACACGTCCTGGCCGCGATGGGTCGTGTCGGCCGCAATCCGGCGCGTCAGCCGCATCGGGTGCACGCAGTTTGGGCACAGGGGCGAAGTCTCGTGCATGTTGAGGGCGTTACGCCTCATAGCCCGACCGCGCAAGGCGCAATTAAGACGAGGCTTGAGGCGGAACAGGACCCGCGCGGGACGCGTTATCGAGCGCGCCGAGAGACCAAATGATGCCCGAGGGTCCTGCCTTGACCGCCCAGCAATATCTCCAGAGCCAGGCCGAGCACTGCCGACGCACGGCCGACGACACCCCTGATCCTTTCGCCGCCGACGAACTGCGACGGCTGGCCGTCGACTTCGAACAGCGCGCGAAAGAGACCAAGCCTGCGAGCCGCGCCGCCTGATTGCGGGTGCGTGGGATCTTCCCGATTCGTGATGAGCGCCCGCCTTGAACCGGCGCAGGCCAGCGCATAATACCTGTACGGGGGAACATCGACCGGCCCTTATCGGTTATGGTCGCGCATTCATTTGGGGTTCCTGCATGCCAAAATCGCGTCTGCTCCTCGTCGGTGCGGTGCTTGCCGTCCTCGGGGCGCTGCCATTGGCCGGTTACACCGCGGTTGCGCGCAACACTCAGCCCGCCCAGTCCGCCAGCCAGTCGAAACTTTCGACCTCCGACCTCGCCCTGATCGGCGGCATCATCCAGCTCGTACAACGCGACTACGTGCACGCGGTCGATTCGAAGACCCTGACCGATGACGCGCTCAAGGGCATGCTCAATCGGCTCGACCCGCATTCCGACTACATGAACGAGCAGGAATTCCGCGAGACGCA
>JBQCFB010000258.1:0-2747 GCA_051959715.1 Pseudolabrys sp. | reverse complement strand
ACCCCCCCCCGGCGCGCCGCCCCCCCCCCCCCCGGGGGGGGGTTCGGGGGCTGACTCCGCGCGACCCCGTTTTGGGGGGGGGGGGCCGCGTTGCAAACGCCTGAGCCTATCGAAGCGCCCCCTCACCCGGCTCGCATTTCGCTTATCGCTCAATGCTCGCCACCCTCTCCCCGCAGGCGGGGAGAGGGAATCCGGCGCTCACGCGGAGCATCGGTTCTCACGCAAACTCCGGCATCACCTCGCGCCCGAACAACGAAATTGAATGGGATGCATCAGCAAACTTCATGTCGCCGAACACCATCTGGCAGAGCACGTAGTTCACGCCGGTCTCCTCCTTCAGCCGCGCGATGTAGTCGCGCACGGTCGCCGGTGAGCCGGCAATGCCGTGGCCGATCGCTTCGAGCCCCGCGAAGTCCTCCGGGTAGATGTCCTTGAGCACGAAGGCGGCGCCCGACCGGCGCCAGATCCATTCCATCGCCTCGCGCCAGTGCCTGTACGCGCTTTCGGCGATGCGGCGCGCCTCGGCGTCCGTATCGGCGACGACGATGTGACGCGTGATGCCGATCTTCGGCAGCGTCTCCGGCGTACGGCCGAGCTTGTTCCATTCCTCGCGATAACGGTCGCTGATCGCGCGCGCCCGCGCCGCCGGCCCGAGCGAAACGACGTTGATCGCGTTCGGCGCGGCCCAGGCGATCGCCTCGGCGTTCGGCGCGCCGTACCAGATCGGCGGGTGCGGCTTCTGTACCGGCTTCGCCTGCACGACGTAGTCCTTGAATTTGTAGTAGGCGCCCTCGAAGTTCACGACCTCGTCGCCGAACGCGCGCATCAGCACCGCGAAGGCCTCGTGATACATCTTCGGCGCGTCGGCCGGATCGACGCCGAAGCGCTGGTGTTCCAGCAGGGCGCCACCGCGGCCGACGCCGACCATCAACCGTCCGCCCGACAGATGGTCGAGCATGCAGATCTCCTCGTAGAGCCGCAGCGGGTGATAGAGCGGCAGCACATAGACGAGCGGGCCGAGCCTGAGCGTCTTTGTGCGCGCGATCGCCGCGGTCAGGAACACGCTCGGGCTCGCCGCCATGCCGAGCGGCGTCGAATGGTGCTCGGCGAGGTGATAGCCGGCGAAGCCCTGAGCCTCGATCAGTCCGACGAGATCGAGACGGACCCTGAGGAAGTCGCCGAGGACGCTGCCGTCCGAGTCGAGGTGGTCGAAGATGCCGAATTGCACGTGAGGGGTCCTTTCGGCCTGCCGGCGCAGGCGCTGGTCTCAAGAGTCGGTGGGCCGGGTGGGCCGGATTTCAGGCCGCGGCGCATTCGTTGACCGCGGGAAGCCCGCTTGGCTATCGTGGTGAAAATCACAAAGACCATCGGAGGAAACAAGACATGCGTCGGATTGCATTGCTCGCCGCGGCGGCGGCGTTCGGACTGGCGGCCTCGGCCGCGCAGGCCGAGGACACGGTCAAGATCGGTCTCATCATGGCCTATTCCGGCCAGTTCGCCGATACCGCGGCGCAGATGGACAACGCCATCAAGCTCTACATCAAGCAGCACGGCGACACGGTCGCCGGCAAGAAGATCGAGCTCATCCGCAAGGACACGGGCGGTCCGAACCCGGACGTCGCCAAGCGCCTGGCGCAGGAGCTGGTGGTCCGCGACAAGGTCGACATCCTCGCCGGCTTCACGCTGACGCCGGAGGCGCTGGGCGCCGCGGGCGTGGCCACCGAAGCCAAGAAACTGCTGGTCGTCATGAATGCGGCGACCTCCATCATCACCGAGAAGTCGCCCTACGTCGTGCGCACCTCGCTGACCATCCCGCAGCTCGAATATCCGTTCGGCAAGTGGGCGGCCACGCACGGCATGAAGAAGATGTACACGATGGTCTCCGACTACGGCCCGGGCATTGACGCCGAGACCTGGTTCACCAAGGGCTTCAAGGAAGGCGGCGGCGAGATCGTCGGCTCCGTGCGCATGCCGGTGGCGAACCCGGACTTCTCCGCCTTCGTGCAGCGGGCCAAGGACATCAACCCGGACGGCGTGTTCATCTTCATCCCGGGCGGCGCGCAGCCGATCGCCATCACCAAGGCGTTCCAGGAGCGCGGCTTCAAGGGCGACAAGATCCTCGGCCAGGGTGAGATCACCATGGACGACAACGCGCTCAAGAGCATGGGCGACAATGCGCTCGGCATCCGCACGGTCATGCACTACGGCTGGGAGCACAAGTCGAAGGCCAACGCCGACTTCGTGAAGGCCTACGAGGCCGAGTACAAGCGCCATCCGGACGTGTTCTCGATCGGCGGCTGGGACGGCATGCACCTCATCTACGAGGCGCTGAAGAAGACCAAGGGTAAGGCCGACGGCGACTCGCTGATCGGCGCTGCCAAGGGCATGAAGTGGGAAAGCCCGCGCGGCGAGATCTCGATCGATCCGGCGACCCGCGACATCGTGCAGAACGTCTATATCCGCAAGGTCGAGAAGGTCGACGGCACCGTGCAGAACGTCGAGGTCGACACGATCAAGAACGAGAAGGACCCGGCGCACCCGAAGTAAGGGTTTCGGCCGACCCGCTCGCTCACTTCACCTCCCCCTGGAGGGGGGAGGTCGTCAGTCGCCGCGTAGCGGCGGCTGACGGGAGGGGGTGAGCTTTCGGAAGATCACCCCACCCCCGGGGGGGGGGGGGGGCCGGCCCCCCCCCCCCCCCCGCGGGGCGGCCCGGAGGGGGCCGCCGCCCCCCCCCCCCGCCCCCCCCG
>JBQCFB010000257.1:0-2804 GCA_051959715.1 Pseudolabrys sp. | reverse complement strand
TGCGCCTGCGCAATCTGCGCAAGCTCGAGGAGATGGAGATCCGCGCCGAGGACAAGGCGCTGCGCGACGAGCAGAAGAAGCTGAAGTCGCTTGTGGGCTCCGAAGACCAGCAGTGGAAGACCATTGCCGGGCAGATCAAGGAGACGCGCGACAAGTTCGGCCCCAAGACCGAGCTCGGCCGCCGCCGCACGCACTTTGCCGAGGCGCCCGAGCACGACATCGCGGCGATCGAGGAGGCGATGGTCGTGCGCGAGCCGATCACCGTCGTCGTCTCGGAGAAGGGTTGGGTGCGCGCGCTGCGCGGCCACGTCAGTGACCTCTCGGGCGTCGCCTTCAAGCAGGACGACGCGCTCAAGTTCGCGTTCCCGACCGAGACCACGGCGAAAATCCTCGTCTTCGGCTCGAACGGCCGCTTCTACACCCTAGATGCCGCGAAGCTGCCCGGCGGCCGCGGCCATGGCGAACCCTTGCGCCTCTTCATCGATCTCGAGCAGGACGCCGATGTCGTCGCCGCCATGGCCTATGACGGCAGCCGCAAGTTCCTGGTCGCGAGCTATCAGGGCAACGGCTTCATCGTGCCGGAGAGCGAAGTGCTCGGTACGACGCGCAAGGGCAAGCAGGTGCTGACGCTGAAGGCGCCCGACCGTGCGGCGGCGGTCGCCGTCGCGACCGGCGAGCTCGTTGCCGCCGTCGGCGAGAACCGCAAGCTGCTGGTCTTCGGGATCGACCAGGTGCCGGAGATGACCAAGGGCCGCGGCGTGCGGCTGCAACGCTATCTCGACAAGGGCCTGTCCGACGTCACCACCTTCGAGGCCGAGAAGGGCCTGACCTGGATCGACACGGCGGGGCGCAGCTTCACGCTGTCCCTGAAGGAGTTGAAAGACTGGCGCGGCGACCGCGCCGCCGCCGGCCGCATCCGTCCCGACCGCTTCCTCACCAACAACAAGTTCGGCGCACTGCCACAGGCGAAGGGCGGCGAGTAGGGGTCCGCGAGAGCCCTTCCTGCCGCGTCGCCGCGGGGACGGCGTCAGTATCAATGCCCTCTTCCAGCTGTGGGAGAGGGCATCCGCAGCAATTCAAATTGAAAGATTGGGTGAGGGGGGCTCCCCCTCACCCAATCTAATGGGTTGATAAGCTTCCCCTGCCCGCACCCACAGCGGGGAGAGGGCGCAGCGACTGGCGCTGCGATCCACAGTCCAGGTCAGACAGCTCACGTCGCCACGAACACCAGCGACTTGGTCGAGGTCGCGAGCAGCGCCGCGGCGGTGTCGCCGAAGAACAGCTTCTCGCCGGGCCGGCGGTTGACGCCCATGACCAGCAGGTTGTTGCGGCGGCGGTTCATCTCCTTGATGATCGCCTCGTTGGCGGCAATCTCCGCGCGCACCGCGGTCTTGATCTCGACGCCGTAGGTCTCGGCCAGCTTGACGACATCCTTGAGGATTGCCTCCTCGTACTGGCGCGAGCGGTGCGGCTTGTTCTTGCCGCTCGGCGCGACATAGAGCGCGGTCAGCGGCGCCTTGGCGGCGCGGGCGACGACGATCGCCACTTCCGCGGCGCGGCGCGACACGTCCGTGCCGTTGACCGGCACCATGATGCTGAGCCTGCTGCGCAGCGGATCGTCGAGCAGGCCGTCGCGCGTCTCGACCACCGCCAGCGGCCCATCGAAGCCGCCGGACAGGTTCGTGATGTCGTCGTGGAATTCGGTCTTGCTCGAGACCATCTTGTCGAGGCCGGCGACGAGCAGGTCGTAACCCTTCTCGGCTTCGGCAGCGACGACCTCCGCCTTCGGCGCCTTCTCGACGATGGTCGTGACGTCGATCTTGGCCTCTGTCTTCTCGTCTTCGCCCTTGGCCTTGTCGCTGCGCTCGGCGACGACCTGGACCGTCTCGCCGATCTCCTTGGCCTTCTCCTTGGCCTGTTCGACCGCGGTCTTGCTCGGCCGCTTCTTGCCGTGAATGTGCATGACGGTGGTCGGCATGGCGTTGGTGCCGGCGATGATGCCGGCGATGCGGGTGGCGAACTGGCCGTTGGCGCTGTCGTCGATGGCGAGCAGCAGCCGCTCGAGCTTCGGCACGAAGCCCTTGGCCTCCATCTCCTCGCGTTCAAGGCGCAGCTTCTCTTCCTTGCGCATCGGGATGCGCGACAGGGCCCAGCGCAGGGTCGGCGGCATCGCCATCGTGGTGAGGATCGCCATGGTCACGATCATGGTGAAAAGCGTCGGCGACAGCGCGTTCATCGACAGGCCGACCGTGGCGATGATGACCTCGGTCGAGCCGCGCGCGTTCATGCCGCAGGCGAGCGCGATGCCCTCGCGCCGCGTCAGGCCGCCGAGCTCGGCGCCGATGAAGGCGCCGCCGAATTTGCCGAGGCTGGCGATGGCGACGAGGCCGACCGTGTAGAGCGCGATGGTGGAATCGCCGAGCACGGTGAGGTTCGCGCTCAGGCCGGCGAGGCCGAAATAGATCGGCGTGAAGAAGGCGAACACCAGCCCGCGCAGCTGCTCCTCGATGTGCTTGGACAGGATCGGCGATTCCCCGACCAGCACGCCAGCGACGAAGGCGCCGAGCACGGTGTGCACGCCGATCGAATAGGTGATCAGCGCCATGCTCGTCATGATCGCCAGGATCGCCGTGACCACGGCAAATTCGCTCTCGAAATGGTCGTTGACGAAGCGGATGACGAAGAACACGGCGCGCCGCCCGCGCGTCAGGCTGAGGCCGAGAAAGACGAGCGTGCCGATGATGCTCCGGGCGAGCGCCATCGGCTCGACCTCGCCGGCGGCGGCGAGCGAGAAGATGATCGAG
>JBQCFB010000256.1:0-4463 GCA_051959715.1 Pseudolabrys sp. | reverse complement strand
CGGCGACCGCATCGACGTCCTGATGGATGGCGGGGTGCAGCGCGGCTCGCACGTGCTCAAGGCGCTGTCGCTCGGCGCCAAGGCCGTGGGCATCGGCCGTTATTACCTGTTCGCGCTCGCCGCGGCGGGCGGGGCGGGCGTGGAGCGTGCGCTCGAGCGGCTGCGCATCGAGGTCGAGCGCGACATGCGGCTGATGGGCTGCCGAGCGGTCAACGATCTGTCGCGGAAGAATCTGCGGTTCCGCGCCTAACGCCGTTCAGTGCGCCAGGATCTTCGACAGGAAATCCGCGGCACGCTTCGTCTTCGGCGCCGAGAAGAATGAATCGCTCGGCGCGTCCTCGACGATCTCGCCGGCATCCATGAACACGATGCGGTCGGCGACGGACCGGGCAAAACCCATCTCATGCGTGACGACGACCATGGTCATGCCGCTGGCGGCAAGCTCGGTCATCACCTGAAGCACCTCGTGGATCATCTCCGGATCGAGCGCCGAGGTCGGCTCGTCGAACAGGATCGCCTGCGGATCGAGCGCCAGCGCGCGCGCGATCGCGACACGCTGCTGCTGACCGCCTGAGAGGTCGGCCGGCATCGCGTCCGCCTTGTCCTGAAGTCCGACGCGGACGAGGAGTTCGCGGGCGCGCTCGTGCGCTGCGGCGCGCGTGCGCTTGAGCACGTGAACCTGCGCCAGCGCGATGTTGTCGGTGACCGACATGTGCGGATAGAGCTCGAAATGCTGGAACACCATGCCGACGCGGGCGCGCAGCTTCGGCAGGTCGGTGCCCTTGGCGCCGACCTCGACGCCGTCGACGCGGATGCTGCCGGACTGGTAGCCCTCCAGCCCGTTGATGCACTTGATCAGCGTGCTCTTGCCGGAGCCCGACGGGCCGCAAACGACGACGACCTCGCCGCGGCCGATCGACAGGCTGCACCCGCGCAGCACCTGCGTCGCGCCATAGCTCTTGTGCAGGTCGCGGATCGCGATGATCGGCTGGTCGGTCATTGTCTTCAGGTCCTTACGCCGAGTTGCGCGTAGAGCGCGCGGCCGGCCAGCGACAGCGCGGAGCACACCACCAAATAGACGACGGCGATGGTGGCGAGGATCGTCACCGGATGGAAGTCGCGCGCATTGACGAGGAGGCCGGCGCCGGTCAATTCGGTGACGCCGATCACCTACGCGACCGAGGTGAACTTCACCAGTCGCACATATTGGTTGAACAGCGACGGCAGGACGCGGCGGATCGCCTGCGGCAGGATGATGTGGCGCAGCACCTGCCAGCGGGTGAGCCCGGTCGCGAGTCCGGCCTGGATCAAAGTCGGCCGCACCGCGCGCAGGCCCCAGCGGAAATCTTCCGCGAGATAGGCGGCGATGAACAGGACGAAGCCGAAGATCGCCGCGCGATAGGCCGTCGTGCGATAGCCGAACAGGGCCGGCAGGGCGAAATAGGTGATGAAGAGCACGACCAGCAGCGGCGTGCCGCGAATGAACTCGACATAGACGGCGGCGAGGACATTCAGCACCGGCACCCGCACGAAACGGACGGTGCCGACGACGATTCCGAGCAGTGTGCCGAGCACGATCGACCAGATGGAGAGGTCGATGGTGAGCCAGAGGCCGTGCAGCAGGAACGGCAGGTTCTTGAGGATGACGTCAGGCATCGGCGAAGCGTCCCGCCGCCGCCTCGTTGCGCGCACCCGGAATGAGCAGCACGAGCTGGCTCGCAGCCGTCACCAGCACGAGATAGATGAGCGAGATGGTGATGTAGACCTCGAAGGTGCGGAAGGTCTGCCCGTCGATGGCGCCGGCTTGGTAGGTCAGTTCGCCGACGGCGATCACCGAGGCGAGCGACGAATCCTTGATGAGCTGCGAGAACAGGCTGGCCAGCGACGGCGCGATGATGCGCAGCGCCTGCGGATAGACGATGAGCCGCATGGCCTGGAAGCTTGTCAGTCCGGTCGCCAGCGCCGCCTGCATTTGCCCGCGGCCGACCGAGCCGATGCCGGCGCGTACGACCTCTGCGACATAGGCGCCGGAATAGAGGCTCAAGCCCAGCACCGCGCAGGAGAAGGCCGGCAGGCGCAGGAAAGCGAGCGCCATGAACCAGACGTACATGTGGATCAGCAGCGGAATGTTGCGCATCGTCTCGGTGAAGACGAGCGCGCAGGCGCGCACGGTGCGTGAGCGCGCGGTTGCCGCGCCGCCGACGATCAGGCCGATGACGGTCGACAGGGCGAGCGATGCGGCGGAGAGCGCGATCGTCAGCAGCAGACCCTGCACAATGAGGCCGCGCGCCGCCCAGATGGGCGTCCAGTCGAAATGGTAGTGCATCGCGCGGCCTGCCTCGTGCGTCCGGTCTGCTTATGGCCAGACTTCGAGCGGCACGTCCGGCTCGGCGTGGAACCACTTCTTGTAGAGCGCGGCATATTCGCCGGACTTCCACATGTCCATCAGCGCGAAATTGATGGCGTCGCGCAGGCCGGAGTCGCCCTGGCGTACGCCGATGCCGAACGGCTCGACGCTGAAGCGGTCGGGCAGGATGACGTAGTCGGCATTGTCCTTCTGGAAGCCCTGAAGAATGTTCATGCTGCCGGTGAGCGCATCGACGCGGCCCTGCACCAGCGCGAGCCAGGCGCTGTTGTAGTCCTTGAAGGCGACGACCTTGGCGTCCGGCGCCACCTTGGCGATGTTCTTCTCGAGCGTCGTGCCCTGCTGCACCGAGACCTGCTTGCCGGCGAGGTCCTTGAGGCCGTGGACGCTGCTCGCCTTCGGCACGATCAGCGCCTGCGCGCCGGTGTAGTAGGTGATGCTGAAGTCGATGGTCTTGTCGCGCTCGATCGTGTGCGTCATCGAGGCCGCGGACAGGTCGACATTGCCGCTGACGAGCAGCGGAATGCGGGTCGGCGACGTCACCTTGACGAACTCGACCGGCACGCCGATGTGCTTGGCGATGCCGCGCACGATGTCGAGGTCGAAGCCGACCGGCTCGTTCTTGTCGTCGAGGAAACCGAAGGGCGGCGTGTCGAACTTGACGCCGGCGATCAGCTTGCCGCGCGACTTGATCGCGGCCAGCGTGTCCTGGCTCTGCGCCTGTGCGGCGGGCACGCTTGCGGTGACCGCGGCGAGCGTGATGGCCGCAGCGGCGGCGATCGATCGACCCTTGAGCCTGTGAATCCTCCGGTCTTTATCGTTGTGCGGATGGAACAAGGCCGGCCTTGGCGATGCGCGCGAGCGCCTCGTCGAGTTCGGCATCGGCAAGCGTGAGCGACAGCCGCAGGTGGCCGGCGCCGGCGGGGCCGAAGGCCGAGCCGGGCAGGGCCGCGACGTCGATCGTGTCGAGCCAGTATTTGGCGACGGCTGCGTCGTCGCCGGCGACCTTCGGGAACAGATAGAAGGTCGCGTCCGACATCGGGCACGTGATGCCATCGATCTTCGACAATGCTGCCGAAGCGCGCTCGAGGCGCGCGCGGAAGGTCGCGCGATAGCGCGGTGCGAGTTCGTCATAGAGCGAGAACGCGGCGACGCCCGCCGCCTGGATGAAGGCCGGCACGCAGTAGATCGAGTGCTGGAGAAATTTCACCAGCGCCTTGGCGGCGCCGGGCGGCGTCGCGAGATAGCCGAGCCGCCATCCGGTCATGCCGAAGGTCTTCGAGAGGCTGTCGACGACGAGCGTGCGCGCGCGTCCGGCCTCGCTGCCCTGCACGAAGGCGACCGGCCGGTCGTAGCTCAGGTCGGCATAGACCTGGTCGAAGATGACCCAGAGATCGTGCTTGTGCGCGAGGTCGACGACGGCGGATAGCTCTTCCGCGGGCAGGATGCGTCCGGTCGGGTTGACCGGCGAATTGACGATGATGGCGCGGGTCGCCGGCGTGATCTTGGCGGCGATCGCCGGCGCGTCCACCTGATCGAGCATGGGCAGCGCGACCGGCGTGCCGCCGCACAGGCGCACGCAGGGGCCGTAGCTGACCCAGCCCGGCTCCGGCACCAGCACCTCGTCGCCGGGGCCGATCGTGCCCATCAACGCGGCGAGCAGCGCGAACTTGCCGCCCGGCGTCACCAGGATGTCGGCGGGGTCGTAGGCCGCGCCGCTGCGGCGCCTCTCATGCGCGGCAATCGCCTCGCGCATCGCCGGCTGGCCGGCCGGCGTCGAGTAATGCGTGTCGCCATCGCGCATCGCCTTCTCGGCGGCGGCGATGATGCGCGGATCGGTCGGCAGCGCCGGATCGCCGCTCGACAGGCCGAGGATGCGCCGTCCGGCAGCCCGGCTCTGGCGGATACGCTCTGACATTTCCACGGTCGCCGACGGCTTCAGCGAGGTCACGCGCGGGGCGAGCGCCGGATGGGTTCGGAGCGGGGAGTTCACGCTGTGGCTTCCTTCGGTGAGCGGGCAATGCAGGGGGGCGCAGTCAGGGCCGCGGCGAAGCCGCACACCATGTGACGCAGCGCCTTCTCGGCGTCGGACGGATCG
>JBQCFB010000255.1:0-8295 GCA_051959715.1 Pseudolabrys sp. | reverse complement strand
CGGTAGAGCTCGATATAGAAATGGGGGCTGAGGCCGTCGCAGCGCATAAGCTGCTCCTCGAACTGCGTCGGGAACACGTTGACGCCGCGCACGATCATCATGTCGTCGGTACGGCCGGTGACTTTCTCCATGCGCCGCATCGTGCGCGCCGTGCCGGGCAAGAGTCGCGTCAGGTCGCGCGTGCGATAGCGGATGACCGGCATCGCCTCCTTGGTCAGGGAGGTGAAGACGAGTTCGCCGCGCTCGCCGTCGGGCAGCGCCCTGCCCGTCTCCGGGTCGATCACCTCGGGATAGAAATGATCCTCCCAGACGTGCAGGCCGTCCTTGGTCTCGACGCACTCATTGGCGACGCCCGGGCCGATCACCTCCGACAGGCCGTAAATGTCGACGGCATCCATGTCGAACGCCGCCTCGATCTCGGCCCGCATTGCGTTCGTCCACGGCTCGGCGCCGAAGATGCCGATCTCGAGCGAGCTATCGCGCGGATCGACGGCCTTGGCGCGAAACTCGTCGAGGATCGCCAGCATGTAGGACGGCGTCACCATGATGATCTCGGGCTTGAAGTCCGAGATGAGCTGGACCTGTCGCTCGGTCATGCCGCCCGAGACCGGGATCACGGCGCAGCCGAGCGTCTCGGCGCCGTAATGCGCGCCGAGGCCGCCGGTGAACAGGCCGTAGCCGTAGGACACGTGCACCTTCATGCCCGGCCGACCGCCCGAGGCGCGGATCGAGCGCGCCATGACGTGCGACCAGGTGTCGATGTCCCTCTGCGTGTAACCCACGACGGTCGGCTTGCCGGTCGTGCCGGACGAAGCGTGGACGCGGACGATCTTGTCCTGCGGCACGGCGAACATGCCGAAGGGATAATTGGCGCGCAGATCCTGCTTGGTGGTGAACGGAAACCGGGCGAGGTCCTCGAGCCGCCTGAAGTCCCCGGGCGTGACGCCGGCCTCGTCGAATTTCCGCCGATAGGCGGCGACATTGTCGTAGGCGTGCTTGAGCGACCATTTCAGCCGCTCGGTCTGGAGCGCGGCGATCTCGTCCCGCGAGGCTCGCTCGATCGGCTCGACGGCGAAGGGCTCGTAGGAGGACTTGTCGAGCATCGCACTCCCCTGATGCCCCGCGGAGCCTAGCTCACTTCCAGCAGCACGCAATGGCGCGGGTCGACCGACAGCCAGACCGGCTGGCCGTCCTGCCAGAGCTGCATGCCCGACTGCCGCACGACGAGCTCGCGCTCGCCCCAGGTCACATGCACCTGCGTCAGGTCGCCGAGGAACACCGAACGGTGCACCGATGCCCGCCAGACATTGCGCTCGCCCGCCGGCCGCTCGCGGCTGAGCGTGAAATGCACCGCGCGCACCGACAGGCAGGCCTCGCCTGCCGTGGCGCGACCGTGCGACGTGCCATGGACAATCTGCCCGCCGCTCTCGACCGCGAGCGCGTCGCCGGTGGCAAGATCGCCGCGCACGCGGCCGCGAATGAGATTGGCCGAGCCGACGAAGTCGGCGACGAACTCCGTGCGCGGGAAGTTGTAGATCTCGGCCGGCGGTCCGGACTGTTCGATCTGCCCGCCCTTCATGACCAGGATCGTGTCGGACATGGCCAGCGCCTCTTCGAGGTCGTGCGTCACGTAGAGCGACGTCACGCCGAGGCGATGCTGGAGCTCGCGCAATTCGATGCGCATGTCGCCGCGCAGCTTGGCGTCGAGGTTCGACAGCGGCTCGTCGAACAGCAGCACCGACGGCGAGAAGGCGCAGGCGCGCGCCAGCGCCACGCGCTGCTGCTGGCCGCCGGACAACTGCGAGGCGCTGCGGCCGGCATAGGCGCTCATCTGCACGAGATCGAGCGCACGGCCGACGAGATCCTTGAGCTCGGCGGCGCTCTTGCCGCGCACGCGCAGGCCGTAGGCGACGTTGTCGAACACGGTCATGTGCGGCCAGATGGCGTAGGACTGGAACACCATGGACAGGCCGCGCTGCTCGGTCGGAACGTTGATGCGGGCCGCGCCGTCGTACATCGTCTTGTCGCCGATACGGATGCGGCCCGACTCCGGCTGCTCGAGGCCGGCGACGGCGCGCAGGGTCGTCGTCTTGCCGCAGCCGGACGGGCCGAGCAGGGTGAGCTGCTTGCCGGCCTCCGCGGTGAAGCTGATCGGCCCGACCGCCGCGACATTGCCGTAGCGGATGACGAGATCGGTCACCTCGATATGCGGGGTGGCGGCCATGGCTTCAGGCTCCCTGGCGCGCTGCGCGGCGCGAGACCGTGAGGAAGACGAGCATCACCGCGCCGACGACGACGGTCTGGATCAGCGCCATGGTCGCGGTCAGCTCGCTCGACGAGGAGAAGAACGCTTCGACGATGGCCGGCGTCAGCACCTTGCTGTTCGGGCCCATGAGCAGGATCGAGGCGCCGAGCTCGCGCACGCTGGCGACGAAGATCAGGAGCCACGCGGCGATCAACCCCGGCCGCAGCAGCGGCATGGTGATCGTGCGCATGCGGTAGAACCAGCTCGCGCCGCAGACCTCGCCGCACTCCTCAAGGCTCTTGTCGAGCTGCACGAGCACGCCGGAGATCGTGCGCACGCCGAGCGGCAGGAACACCGTGAGATAGGCGATCAGCAGGATCCACAAGGTGCCGTAGACCGGCAGCGGGAACACCAGCCACGCCCACATCATGCCGAAGGCGAAGACGAGGCGCGGCACCGCCTGCGGAAACATGACGATGTATTCGAGCGCGTTGCGGCCCG
Source organism: Pseudolabrys sp. (assembly GCA_051959715.1). Lineage (GTDB taxonomy): Bacteria > Pseudomonadota > Alphaproteobacteria > Rhizobiales > Xanthobacteraceae > Pseudolabrys. The sequence continues at coordinate 5,549 of JBQCFB010000255.1, read as the reverse complement.
GCAGGCGCGAACGCTGGATGATCCAGGCGAGCAGCCCGGTGAGCACGACGCCGATCGTCGCGGTCAAAAAGCCGAGCAGAAGGCTGTTGCCCATCGCCGAGCGCACGGCGTTGAGCGAGAACGCCGTCCGGTAATGCTCGAGCGTGAGGTTGGAGGCCTTCGGGAAGATCGTGGCGAGCCGCTGCACCGAGGCGAACAGGAGGGTCGCCATCGGCAGGAACACGGACATGATCAGGTAGACGGCGCAGACTGCGAACAGCACCCAGCGCAGCGTGCCGACGTCCATCACGCGCGGCCGGAACGCCTTGCCGCTGACGGTGACATAGCTGCGGCCGCGCGTGATGCGCCGGTAGAGGAAGATCATCGCGAACATCACCGCGAACAGCGACACGCCCATCGCGGCGGCGAGCGGCAGCCGCGGCGGATATTGCGAGACGAGCTGGTAGATCGCGGTGGTGATGACGTAGAAGCGGTTCGGCGAGCCAAGCACGAGCGCCGCCGAGAACGAGCCGAGCCTCTCGGCGAAGACGTAAATCGCGGCGCCGAGCACGCCCGGCGCGACCAGCGGCAGCGTCACGCGGATCATCGTGCGCCAGCGGCTGGCGCCGATCACCTGGCTCGCCTCCTCGAGCGAGGGGTCCATCGATTTCATGACCGCACTGATCATGACGAAGGCGACCGAGCCTTCGAACAGGGCCATGACCCAGGCGATGCCGAGCGGGCCGGTGATGTCGAACAGCGCCTCCTTGCCGCCGAGCGCGCGCCAGAGCTGGTTCATGAAGCCCGACTCCGGCGAGCCGAGCAGCGCCCAGGCGAGCGCGCCGAGCAGCGGCGTCACGTAGTACGGCACGGCCATCAACTGCTCGAGCGCGGCGCGCATCGGCACGTTGGTGCGCGTGAGGATCCACGCGATGACGAAGCCGAACACCAGCGCCATCACCGTCGCGGCGAAGGACACGCCGAGCGTGTTCAGCATGATCTCGGAGTAGTTCGGCAGCAGCGCGAAATTGTCGAGGCCGTAGGCCTCCGGCGGCCGCACATTGGGGTCGCCGACGTCGAACGCCGCCTGGAAGAGATAGTAGACGGGGTAGAGAACGAAGGCCGCGGCGAGAAGCGCGACCGCCGCGCCGACCAGCTTCTGGGCCGGCGCGCCGGAGCGCTTCTCGATCGTCGCTGCGACCGGCACTAGAGGCCGATCATCGCATTCCATTCCTTGACGTAGGTCGGATGCGCCTTTTCGTACTCATCCATGCTCTTCGGGAAGATGAGCTTGTAGTCGGCGAGCTTCATGCCGCCCGGCATCGGCGCCGCATCTTTCCGCAGCGATGGATAGTAGAGGAACTTGTTGGTCTGGTAGAGCGTCTGGCCCTTCGGCGACATCAGCCAGTCGAGGAAGAGGCGCGCCGATTCAGGATGCGCCGCTTTCGAAACGATGCCGGTGGCGAGCGGCGTCGCCGGCAGGCCGTCCTCCGGCGCCACGAACACGACCGGCGCGCCGCGGTCCTTGACGAGCTGATAGCCGGCCCATTCGCCGAGGATCGTCACCTGCTCCTCGCCCTTGGACAGGCGCTCGAACAATTGCGCGCGCGAGTCGAAGCCGTGCGGGCGCAGCTTGCCGAACTCCTTCCAGTAATCGTCGCCGTAGATCTTCTTCAGCTCGAACCACTGCACGAACTGCATGCCGCTGGTCGACTGCTTGCAGCTGATGACGTTGCGGAAGCGCGGCTTGAGAAGGTCTTTCCAGTTTTTCGGCACGTCGGCGCCGGTCACCTTTTCCGAATTGTAGACGATGCCGACGAAGTCGATGCCCGAGAAGAAGAAGTAACCGGCCGGGCTGCCGAGCGCGTTGGCCGGGTAGGCGTCGCGCTCAGGCGACTCGTAATGCTCGTAGCCGCCCTTCTTCTGGAAATCGATCGCCGTGCTCACTTCCGAGAACTGCACCACGTCGACCGCGTAGCGCCCGGCGCCGCGCTCGGCCAGCAGCTTGGCGTACAGCGCGCCATTCTGCGCGCGCAGATACGACGCCTTGATCTTGGGGAAGTCCTTGCTGAACGCCTCAACGATCGCGGCGCCGGCGGGATCGCTGTCATGCGTGTAGAACAGCATCGCACCTTCGGCTTCCGCCTTCGCCATGTCGGCGGAAGTCTTGACGCCGTTCACGGTGGTGACCTTGCGGGTTTCATCGGAGATGGCGATGCGCGCCGTCGCCGGAACGGTGGCGGCCGCGAGCGCGCCCTTCAGAAGCGAACGGCGTGACAGACCGCGAAAACGCTTTGCCATTGCATCCTCCCTGCTGCGCCCAAGTCTCGGATCGGATGATCGGCCCGGCGCTTTTGGTAAGCACAGGATAGAATGGGCTTTCGCGGCATGTCCAGCGCGCGCCGTCCTCACCGCGCGCAGGGCACACCGGCGCAACTGCGCTGCGGTCGACAATTACCGGCACGCGTCAATTTCAATTGTCGGATGCGCGACAATGCGCGGCGTCGACCGCAAGGCTGCGGCCGAACCGGCATCCCAACGGCGCCGTCACCCTCGTCAGGTGGCGGCTTCCTTCTTCACCCGCGTCACGATCTGCGTCGGGTCCACGAAGCGCAGCGCGATCAGCAGCCAGACGAGCGTCGTCACCATGTAGATGACGGCCATGGCGTCGATCGACTGGTTCGAGCGGACGCCGGCGGCGCCGACGGCGTAATAGAGCGTCACCACCAATGTCTGGCTGTCCGGCCCGGCGGTGAAGAAGGTTAGTTCGAACATCGCAATGGTGCGGACGAGCACGAGAAGCAGCGCGGCGAGTATGCCGGGCGTCAGCAGCGGCACGAGGACGTGCATGAAAAGCCGGCCGGTGCCGGCGCCGAACACGCGCGCGGCCGCCTCGATGCGCGGATCGATCTGCTCGATGAAGGGGATCATCACTAGCACGACGAAGGGCACTGTCGGCACGAGGTTGGCGAGGATGACGCCCGACATGTTGCCGCCGAGATGTGCCTGGTAGAGCACGGTGGCGAGCGGAATGCCGAAGGTGATCGGCGGGATCATCATCGGCAGCAGGAACAGCAGGATGACAAGCTGCTTGCCGGGGAAATTGCGCCGCGCCAGCGCATAAGCCGCCGGCACGCCGAGCAGGCCCGACAGCAACACGACCGCGCCGACCACCTCGAAGGTGACGATCAGGACGTCGTGGAGCTGGAATTCGTCCCACGCCGCCGTGTACCAGCGCGTCGTGAAGCCGGCCGGCAGCCAAGACGAAAACCAGCGCGTGCCGAACGAGTCGACCCCGACCGCGGCGATGGTCGCGACGACATTGATGATGAAGAAGATCACCAGTGTCCAGATCGCGATGGCCCACAGCGTTTCGCCGGTCGACTTGTCCTTGTGCATCGGCGTCAACCTTTCCCGCCCGCGACGGCGCCGCGGTAGAGGAGATTGCGGCCGGCAAGGATGAGGATGACGACGGCAAGCTGGCAGAAGCCCATGATCATCGCGACGGCCGAAGCCATCGAATAATCGTACTGCTCGTAGGCGGCCTGGTAGGCGGCGATCGAGATGACGCGCGTTTCGCCGGCCGGCGCGCCGAGCAGCACGGCCGAGGGAAACACCGAGAAGGTCTGCACGAAGGACAGGCAGAGATTGATCGCCAGTCCCTGCGCCAGCAGCGGCAGCAGGATGTGCACGAAGCGCGCCCGCGCCTTCGCTCCGAGCGTCGCCGCCGCCTGCTCGAGCGACGGATCGATGCCGGTGAGGTAGGACAGCGTCAACAGGAAGGTGAACGGGAAACCGGACATGATGAGCGACAGCATCACGCCGGTGTAATTGTGCACGAGCCGCATCTGGCCGATACCGACGAGGGCGAGCGTGCGATTGAACCACCCCTGCGGCCCGAGATAGATGAGCAGGCCCTGCGCAATCAGCACCGTGCCGAGCGTGATGGGAACGACGAGCAACGTCGTCAGCACGCGCCGGTGCCTCATGCGGCGCACGCGCAGCGCGATCGGCACCGAGATCAGCACGTTGACCAGCGTCGCCGGAATGGCGAGCCGGAACGTCGACCAGATCGTGTCGTACAGGAACGGGTCCGAGAAGAACTTCGCATAATTGGCGAGCCAGCCGCCCTTCTTCGGCAGGAAGGACAGCATGAAGCCGTAGGCGAAGGGGTAGACGAACAACGCCAGCACGAAGAGCGCCGCCGGCAGCACCAGAAGCGTCACGCCGTCAATGTCGCGCAGCTTGAGCCGCACGCGCAGCGGCGGCCGATCGGCGGGCTTTGTCAGCGTGACGTCGGTCACGGCCGGGCTCCGGAATAGACGAGCACGCGCGCCGGATCGGCGGCGAGCCGCACCGCTTCGCCCTTGGCGAGGCGGCGCTCGGAGGTGAAATACAATTCGGCGCCGTCGGCGGTGCGGCCGGACGAATAGAAACAGTCGCCGTGATATTGCGAGGTGTCGGTCTTCACCTCAATCGGACCGTCGGCCGCGACGGCGAGATCCTCGGGACGGATCGCTGCCTCCGCCTCGCCGTCTACGAAAGGATCCACCGCGGTCCCCGCCAACGTCACGTTACCGACGCGGATGGTGACGCCCGCCCCGGCGCGCGCCGCGGTGACGCGCAGCTGATTGCGATACCCCATGAATTCGGCGACGTCGGCATGCGCCGGCCGGGCGTAGAGGTCTTCCGGCGTGCCGACCTGGCGCACCTCGCCGGCGCGCATCACGACGATGCGGTCGGCCAGCGACAGCGCCTCTTCCTGGTCGTGAGTGACGTAGATGGTCGCCGAGCCGATCAGGTCATGGATGCGGCGAATCTCGGCGCGCATTTCGAGGCGAAGCTTGGCGTCGAGGTTGGACAGCGGCTCATCCATGAGCACGAGCGGCGGCTCGATGACGATGGCGCGGGCGATCGCCACGCGCTGCTGTTGGCCGCCGGAAAGCTGGCCGGGCAGTTTGTGGCCCTGCTCGGACAGGCGAACGATGGCGAGCGCCTCGTCGACCTTGCGCTCGATCTCGGCCTTCGCCCGTCCCTGCATGGCGAGGCCGAAGGCGATGTTCTTGCGCACGCTCATGTGCGGGAACAGCGCGTAGTTCTGGAACACCATGCCGAAGCCGCGCTCTTCCGGCTTGAGACGGTCGATGCGGGTCTGGTCGAGCCAGATGCTGCCGCCCGACAGCGTCAGGAGGCCGGCAAGGCAATTGAGCGCCGTCGACTTGCCGCAGCCGGAGGGGCCGAGCAGTGCGATGAACTCGCCGCGGCGCACGTTCAAGGTCACGCCCTTGAGCGCGTTGACGGTACCGAAGTTGCGGCTCATGTCGTCGAGCCGCAATTCGCGGAAGTCACGTCCGGCGATAGCCATTGCGATAGGTCCCCGTCGGCGGATCGGCACGCGACGGGACCGGCAGCACGCGCCGCCAGCCCCGTCTCGGTCTCGGTCCTAGTCTACATCACTTCTTTTTCTTGGAGCCGATCTCCTCGTCCCAGCGGCTGAACGCATAGACGAGCTTGTCGGGGAGCAGCGGGATCTCCTGCGGATGCGAGGTGATCTCCTTGGCGTATTCGGC
>JBQCFB010000254.1:0-2165 GCA_051959715.1 Pseudolabrys sp. | reverse complement strand
GTCTACGGCGCGCGCATCTCGCTCGCGGTCGGGCTCGGCTCGACCTTCCTCGGCTCGGTGTTCGGCGTCGCGCTCGGGCTCGCCTCCGGCTACATCGGCGGCTGGGTCGACCTCGTCGTCCAGCGCGTCGTCGACGTGTTGCAGGCCGTGCCGCTCCTGGTGCTGGCGCTGGTGATGGCCGCATCGCTCGGCCCGGCGCTCGACAACACCATCGTCGCCATCGCCATTCCGCTCATCCCCTATACCGCCCGCGTCATCCGCTCGAACACGCTGGCGCTGCGCGAGCAGCCCTTCGTCGAGGCCGCGCGCGCCGTCGGTATGAGCGAGTTCCGCATCGCCGTGCGCCACGTCCTGCCGAACACGGTGGCGCCGCTGATCGTCATCATGACGGCGCAGCTCGGCGCCGCGATTCTCACCGAAGCCTCGCTCTCCTTCCTCGGCCTCGGCGTGCCGGAGCCGCATCCGTCCTGGGGCCGCATGCTCTCGGAATCCGCGGCCGAATATGTGCGCATCGCGCCGTGGCTCGTCATCTTCCCCGGCATCGCCATCAGCCTTGCCGTGTTCGGCACCAACCTGTTCGGCGACGCCTTGCGCGACATCCTCGATCCGCGGCTGCGCGACTGATGGCGCTCGCAACCGACATCCAGCCGGCCCCCGCGGCCGATCCGGCCGAGCCGCTCCTCGTCGTCGAGGACCTGCGCACGGTGTTCGACCTGCGCCAGGGGGAGGTGAGGGCGGTCGATGGCGTCTCCTTTGCGCTGAAGCCGCATGAGACGCTCGCCATCGTCGGCGAATCCGGCTGCGGCAAGAGCATCACCGCTCTGTCGCTGATGCGCCTCGTGCCCGACCCGCCCGGCCGCATCGCCTCGGGCCGCGTCGTGCTCGAGGGCCGCGACCTGCTCGCGCTCGACGAGGAGACGATGCGCGGCGTCCGCGGCAAGGATGTCGCCATGATCTTCCAGGAGCCGATGACCTCGCTCAATCCGGTGCTCACCATCGGTAGCCAGATCGCCGAGGTCGTGGTGCTGCACGAGAACGTCACGCGCAAGGAGGCGTGGGCCAAGGCCGTCGACATGCTGCGGCTGACGCGCATCCCGGCGCCGGAGCAGCGCGCGCACGAATATCCACATCAGCTCTCCGGCGGCATGCGCCAGCGCGCCATGATCTCGATGGCGCTCGCCTGCAATCCGAAGGTGCTGATCGCCGACGAGCCCACGACCGCGCTCGACGTCACTATCCAGGCGCAGATCCTCGACCTCATTCTCGACCTCCAGCAGAAGCTCGGCACCGCGGTCATCCTCATCACCCACGATCTCGGCGTGGTGGCCGAAACCGCGCATCGCGTCATCGTTATGTATGCGGGCAAGAAGGTGGAGGAGGCGCCGGTCGAGGAATTGTTCGCGCGGCCGCAGCATCCGTACACGCACGGGCTGATGGCCTCGATCCCGCGCCTGCCGCTGATGCGCGGCGAGACCGAGGCCGAGCGCCTCCAGGAAATCCCCGGCACCGTGCCGGCGCTGTCGAACCTGCCGCCCGGCTGCGTCTTCGCCGCGCGCTGCACGCACGCGATCGACAAGTGCCGCGCCGAATATCCTCCGTACGAGGAGAAGCGGCCCGGCCATTGGGCTGCCTGCTGGCGTTCGCGCGAGCTCTACGGAGACGGTCATGGCTGAGCCCGTGCTCCAGGTCCGCGACCTCAAGAAGCATTTCCCCGTGCGCACCGGGCTGTTGCAGCGCGCCGCCGGCACCGTGTTTGCGGTCGACGGCGTCTCGTTCTCGATCGGCGAGGGGGAGACGCTCGGTCTCGTCGGCGAGTCGGGCTGCGGCAAGTCGACAGTCGGCCGGACCGTGCTGCGGCTGATCGAGCCGACCGACGGCGAGATCCGCATCGGCGGCAGCGACATCACCCGGCTCACCAAGGCCGAGCTGCGCCCCTATCGGCGGCAGATGCAGATCATCTTCCAGGACCCGTTCTCCTCGCTCGATCCGCGCATGTCGGCGGGCGACATCGTCGCCGAGCCCTTGCGCGTGCACGGCATCGCCAAGGGCGGCGAGGTGAGAAAGAAGGTCGCCGCCTTGTTCGAGCGCGTCGGCTTGCGCAAGGCGCAGATGGACAATTACCCGCACCAGTTCTCCGGCGGCCAGCGCCAGCGCATCGGCATTGC
>JBQCFB010000253.1:0-3028 GCA_051959715.1 Pseudolabrys sp. | reverse complement strand
GAACTCGGTGCGCCTCGTCATCTATGAGGGGCTGACGCGTTCGCCGACGCCGATCTTCAACGAGAAGGTGCTGGCCGGCCTCGGCCGCCAGGTGCAGACGACGGGCCTGCTTGCCGCCGACGCGATCGAGACGGCGCTTGCCGCGCTGCGCCGCTTCCGCACGCTGTGCGACGTGCTCGAAGTCTCGAAGGTGTGGGCGATCGCCACCGCCGCCTGCCGTGACGCCGAGAACGGCGACGACTTCATCGCCGCGGCCGAGCGCATCTGCCGCACCAAAATCACCATATTGTCGGGCAAGCGCGAGGCGCAACTGACCGCGCTCGGCGTCGTCTCCGGCATCTACAAGCCGGACGGCATCGTCGGCGACCTCGGCGGCGGCTCGCTCGAACTCGTCGACGTCAAGGGCGACCGCGTGCGCAAGGGATTGACGCTGCCGCTCGGCGGCCTTGCCTTGCAGGACATTGCCGGCAAATCGATCAAGAAGGCCGAGAAGTTCGTCGAGGAGAGCCTCGCCGGGCTCGACGTGCTCAAGCACGGCCACGGCCGCACGTTCTACGCCGTCGGCGGCACCTGGCGCGCGCTGGCGCGGCTGCACATGGGGCAGACCGGCTATCCGTTCCACGTCATGCACAATTACCGCATCCCGGCGCGCGAGGCGCTGGAGTTCTCGCGGCTGGTGCACCGCGTCGATACCGAGACGCTGTCGAAGATCGAGGTCGTCAACGCCGCCCGCCGGCCGCTCTTGCCCTACGCCGCGCTGGTGCTCGAGCATCTCGTGCGCAAGCTCAATCCGCGCGACGTCGTCATCTCCGTGCTCGGCGTGCGCGAGGGCCTGCTCTACGAACTTCTGAAGAGCAAGGAGCGCGCCGTCGACCCGCTGGTCTCGGCCGCCGCCGAATTGAACCTGCTACGGTCGCGTTCGCCGCGTCACGGCCATGAGTTGATCGAGTGGACGGACCGCTTCATCGCTTCGTCCGGGCTCGATGAGACGCCGGACGAGGTGCGGCTGCGTCACACCGCCTGCCTGCTCGGCGACATCGGCTGGCGCGCGCATCCGGATTATCGCGGCGAGCAGTCGATGAACATCATCGCGCATGGCGCCTTCGTCGCCATCGACCATCCGGGCCGCGCCTATCTCGCGCTGTCGGTGTTCTTCCGCCACGCTGGCCTGAGCGAGGAGGAGCTGTCGCCGCGCCTGCGCGAGCTGGCGACGCCGCACATCCTCGACCGCGCGCGCGTGCTCGGCGCCGCAATGCGCGTCGCCTACATCCTCACCGCCGGCCATGACGGCGTGCTGCCGCACACGCCGATGAAGGTGAAGCGCAGCAAGTTGACGCTGCATCTGCCGGGCAAGTATGCGGGGCTGGCCAGCGACCGGCTCGCAGGCCGCCTGCGTTCGCTGGCGCGGCTCGTCGGCCGCGAGGGCGCGTTCGACTTCTAGAATTCGTCGCGCGCGTGACGTTGCCGCCAGAAGCGTCTCACGGCACGCTGGCCGGCGCCTCGACAAGGTCGCCGACGCAGAAATGCGCCATGTGCGCGACGGCTTGCGCGCTGTGGTAGTCGCCGAATTCGGCGGTGGCCTCCTTGCCGGCGTACATTCGCGCGATCCCGGCGCCGCCCGGGTGATGCGGCGCCCACGCGGTGATGTCGTAGACTTTTCCTGCAACGATGATCCAGCAGTCGTCTCGCGTGTTGTGCCGTGCGACTTCTGCGCGCGTGACCGGACGCGGCGCCTGCGGCGGCGCGGGCGGCGTCCAGAGCGTGCGGGTGATGCCGGCGTAATTGGCCTTGGCGGCTTTGCGGAAGTCCCATGGCCCCAGTCGCTTGGGCGGCAAAGCGATGCCGATCTTGCGGGCATCGAAGGCGTAGATCCAGGAATCATCCTCGCCGCCGCGCTTGTCATGGGCGAAGGCTGGGCTGACCCGTTCGTCGAGCTTCTCGAGCAGCGCCTTCTGCTCCGCCGTGTCCTTGGCCCGCAAGTGATCGAAGGCGAATTTGGACCCGAGCTGGAAGCGGGTGGCGCGGTAATGCCGAACGCGCTCGTAGTGCAGCAGGGCGGTGGCGACATCGCTCTTGTGCAGGGCGAAGGCGCTGGACAGCGCCGCGGCGTCCTCGAAGGATTGCGCGGCGCCCTGGCCGAACGTCGGAAGCATCGGGTGCGCCGCGTCCCCGAGCAGGCAAACGCGGCCCTGCACCCAGGTTTCCAGCGCGTCGCGATCGTAGAGGCCCCACTTGGTCGGGCGAACGATCGCTCCCGCCAGAGCGAGCAGGTCGTCTCGGGTGGCGCTGCCAGCGAATGCCTCATCCACCTCGCGAAGGACCTCGTCCTGGCTGACGGGAAACCAGTCGCCTTCCTCCTGCTCGAACGCGGCAGAGTCGGGCTCGTAACGGGCGATCCATACATTGAGCAATTCGCCGCCGCGCACCCAGTAGGTCGTCGCCCCGCTCTTGTCGTTGCGATGGCGGTCCATGCTGAAGGAGTCGATCGGATTGTGATCGAGCGGGCTGCCATCGGCCTTGCGGAGCGAGGCGACCACCGACCGCGGAATGAGCCCACGGAAGCAGGTCACCTCGGTCCAGCGCTTGGGACGCGGGTTCGGCCATGCGAGCTGCAAGGTGGCGGAGTTGATCCCGTCGGCGCCGACGAGAACCTCTGCCGTGGCCGTTCGGCCATTGGTGAAGACCGCCGTCACCTCGCCGGCTGTTTGATGCAGCTGCGACAGCCGGCAGTCCATGTGCACATTGATCGGGCAGGGCTCGCCGCTGTCTGGTCCGAATTCGAACACCCGCTTGTAAAGGCACATCAGCAGGTCGAGCCGGTGCATGTGATGAAACCCGGCGCCGTCGCCAGCGGCGGTCACATGATCGAACGGTCTTTTCGTGACGCTCCCATCGGCGTTGAACTGCCGTGTCGATTCCAGAATGGCCGCCCGGCCGCCGTCGATCGCACCATCGGGGCCCTTGGGATCCCCGCCATCCAGGTCGACGCCCAGCCAACGACATATCCGCGCCCCGTTGGGCGGGACGT
>JBQCFB010000252.1:0-9402 GCA_051959715.1 Pseudolabrys sp. | reverse complement strand
CCCTTCTTGAGCACGCGGCTCGAGGGGCGCGGATTGCCGAACACCATGGCCGGATCGGCCATCGGCGTCGATCCGATGATCAGGAAGTCGATGTCGCCGCCGCCCTCGAGGATGGCGGAGCCGGCCGCCGCGCGCAGCTCGTATTCCTTCACGCCGGGCTTGGCGCGCGCGACCATCGCCTCCATCGCGCGTTCGCACAGCACGCCGGCCTTGCGGATGCAGTCGAGCTCCTCGGCCGAATGAATGACGACAAGGTCGTGGAGGAAATTCTTGGTGAAGACCAGTTCGGCGTCGGGCAGTTCCTTGTGCAGCGTGTTGTACTGGTTGACCGGCATGTAGTCTTCGTGGCGCGGGTCGATTTCCATCAGGCCGATGCGGCCGCGCTCGAGCTTGAGCTCCTTCAGCCGTTCGACCATCACCTGCGCGTATTGACCATTGCGGCTGTGGCGCACGTCCTTGATCGCGGGTGCAACGTGTCGGCGCACGGCTTCGGCATGCGTGCCACCCATCGAATAGATCATGGTCGGCTCGCCGTCGCGCGGGACGAGAACGTAGGAGGCGAGCGCGTGCCACTCGACGTGACCGGTGAGCCAGAGCGTGCCGGCGCCGAAGCTCCAGTGTGACGGGCCGCCGGCAGCGATGACGGCGTCGAGCTTGTGCTCCTTCATCTTGTCGCGCAGCGCGGCGTAGCGACGGGCATATTCCTTCTCGGAGAACTGCTCCCACACGGCGTCGCGGTAGTAGGGCGTGCCGCGCATGTTGGCGAAGGGCAGGGCCTGGTCGAGCTTCGTGCGCACGACCTCCCACGGCTGGGGGCCAAGGGGCTTGCGGGGAGCCTGGATGTTCATGACCGAGTGTCCTGTCGCCGGATGTGGCGGCAGAACTTTCGGCTCATGCGCTTGCAAGTCAAGCGGGATGGCGCCGGCGCGAACGCACCGGTGCCATGCTTTCCATATGTCAAATTGAGTTTATGCGGGCGCTACTTGGTCTCGCCGGACGGCGCCGCGCCCGTGGTCGAGGCAGGCGCATGGTCGGTCGTTGCGGTCTGTTGTCCCGAAACATTGGGACCGGCCCACCACAGGATGCTGAGCGCGATCAGCACGACGACGATGATGCCGGCGATCCAGCCGCCGCCGGCATTGCCCGATCTGATGCGCGGCCGGCTGTCGTTGGGATCATACGTAGACATGAATGGAATCCCTCGCTCGCATCCCACCAATCCGTCAACGAGAGGCCAGGGCGAAGGTTCCGCAATGTGCAACTTGCGGCTTTAGCGGGCCAGCGAGAAGGTAAGGTGCTGCTTCACCGCGGGCCATTCGGCGGCGATGATCGAGTAGACGACGGTGTCGCGCAGCGTGCCGTTATGGCCGATCTGGTGGCTGCGCAGGATGCCGTCCAGCTTGGCGCCGAGCCGCTCGATGCCGCGCCGGCTGGCGCGGTTGAAGAAATGGGTGCGGAATTCGACAGCGATGCAGTCGAGCGCCTCGAAGGCGTGGGTCAGCAGCAGGAGCTTGCATTCGGTGTTGAGCCCAGTGCGCTGAACGCGCCTGGCGTACCAGGTCGAGCCGATCTCGACGCGCCGGTTGGCGGCGTCGATGTTCATGTAAGTGGTCATGCCGGCGATGCGGCCGTCCGCGTCGAACACGGTGAAGGGCAGCATCGTGCCGGCTTTCTGCAAGCCGACGCGGCGGGCGATTTCCTTGTCCATGGTCTCGGGCGAGGGGATCGCCGTGTACCAGAGCCGCCACAGTTCGCCGTCCTTCACCGCCTCGATCAGCCCGTCACGATGCTCGTACAAAAGAGGTTCGATGCGCACATGGGCGCCTTCGAGCGTGATGGGTTCAGGCCATGGCACGGGGAGTGTCCTTCACGAGAGACGTCTAGCGTTTCGATCCCCACGGGCCGTCGCCGCCGAGCGGAGATTGACCGGGCAGGAACGGCTTGCCGCCCTGGTCGGGCTGCGCGCCCCACGGGCCCTGCGGTGGGCCCCCTTGCTGGGGCTCCGCGCCCCAAGGCCCTTCCTGCGGCGCGCCTTCGATCTGTCCCTGCGGTGCCGGCGCATCGAGCGCGAGCGGACCGGAATCGTGGCCGCCGGCGAACTTCACCAGCGCCGCGCAGCGCGCCTCGATGGAGGGATGCGTGTCGAACAGGTTGGCGAAACCGACGCGCGGATTGTCGATGCACATTTCCATCACGGCGGAATTGGCGCGGGCGAGCTCGCCGCGGCCCTCGATCTTGCGCAGCGCCGAGATCATGGCGTCGGGGTTCTTGGTCAATTCGACCGAGCCTGAATCGGCGAGGTATTCGCGCTGCCGCGACAGCGCGAAGCGGATGACGATCGCCAGAATCCAGGCGAGCACGACGAGCGCGATTGCGATGATGATGGCGATGGCCGCGCCGCCGCCGCCCTTGCGGTCGCCGTCATCGCGCGAGCGCCGTCCGCCGAAGCCGCCATACCAGCTCGCCTGGAAGAAGATGCGGAAGATCATCTCGCCGAAGAACGAGACGACGCCGGCGATGACGACCGCGATCACCAGCATGCGGACGTCGCCGTTGCGGATGTGGGTCAGCTCGTGGCCGAGCACGGCTTCGAGCTCCTGGTCGTCGAGGGTGTCGATCAGGCCGCGGGTCACCGTGATCGAATATTGCTTCGGATTGAGGCCGGTGGCGAAAGCGTTGAGCGCCTCGTCGTCGGCGACGCGCAGGGTCGGCATGGTGATGCCGCGCGAGATGCACAGGTTCTCGAGCAGATTCTAGAGCCGCGGCTCCTGCGTGCGCGTCACCGGCTCGGCGCCGGTGATCGCGTCGATCATCGCCTGGTGGAATTTGTAGGCGATGAGGACCCAGACGATCGCGCCGACGGTGGCGAAGGGCGCCGCCTTGATGAAGTCGTACACGGCCGCGCGCAGATAGTAGTCGGGCGGCGCGTTCGGCACGGAGAAGGCTTCCGCCACCAGGGCGCCGGCATAGACCAGCACGTAGACGAGCAGGAACAGCCCGATCAGCAGCGCGACCGAGCGACGTTTGTTCGACTGGATATGGGTGTAGAGACCGTAGGCGGCCATCGCTCTTCCTTCACCTCCCCCTCCAGGGGAGGGTGATCAGAACTTCACGCTCGGTGCCTGATCGAGCGCGGCGCGTTGTTCGCCGAGGTCGAAGAAGGTCTTGGCGTGGAAGCCGAACATGCCGGCGAACAGGGCGGCCGGGAATTGCTGGATGCCGGTATTGTATTCCTGCACCGCATTGTTGAAGAAGCGGCGCGAGGCGGCGAGCTTGTTCTCGATGTCCGACAGTTCGCCCTGGAGCTGCTGGAAGTTCTGGTTGGCCTTGAGGTCGGGATAGCTCTCCGAGAGCGCGAACATCTGGCGCAGCGCGCCGGTGAGCATGTTCTCCGCCGCCACTTTCTGGTCGATGCCGGGCGCGGCGACCGCGGTGTTGCGCGCCTGGATGACGGCCTCGAGCGTACCGCGCTCGTGCGAGGCGTAGCCCTTCACCGTCTCGACCAGGTTCGGGATCAGGTCGTGGCGTTGCTTCAACTGTACGTCGATGTCGGCGAAGGCCTGATCGGTGCGCTGCCGCATCGCGACCAGGTTGTTGTAGACGCTGATCGCCCAGATCACGATCACGACGACGACGCCGAGAACGATCCAGCCGGTGGTGGACATGAGACATGGCTCCGCAGGTTGACCGGAGAGGAACCTACCCCGGATTTGTGGCGGCACGCCATCGGCAGAGGGTTGCGGCGCGGAGGCCCCGCAGCGGCCCGTCGGTCTCGCTGGAACCCGTTGAGCGAAAAAGAAAAAAGGCCCCGAACCGAAGTTCGGAGCCTTTTCGCCAGACGGCTATTCGGGGGGTAAGGGGGGAGCCGCCCGACTAAGCTTTCGAGCAGACAACCTTCGGCCCCGGGGTTGGTTCCTGCGCAGTTCGCAGAAATCCAAATATTTTTGCGGGTGTCGTCTGTGACTCCTGCGCGACTTTGGAACTCACGTCAGCTCGCTTCGCGGAAGCGCACGGCGGCTTCGAGATCGACCGAGACGAGCTGCGACACGCCGCGCTCGGCCATGGTCACGCCGTAGAGCCGGTTCATGCGGGCCATTGTGATCGGGTTATGCGTAATGATCACGAAGCGCGTATCGGTCGACTTGATCATCTCGTCGAGCAGGTCGCAGAAGCGTTCGACGTTGTGGTCGTCGAGCGGCGCGTCCACCTCGTCGAGCACGCAGATCGGCGCCGGATTGGTGAGGAACACGGCGAAGATCAGCGCCATGGCGGTCAGGGCCTGCTCGCCGCCCGAGAGCAGCGACAGCGTCGCCGGCTTCTTGCCCGGCGGGCGTGCGAGGATTTCGAGACCGGCTTCGAGCGGATCTTCGCTCTCGATCAGCTGAAGCTCGGCGGTGCCGCCGCCGAAGAGCTGCGTGAACAGGTGCTGGAAGTGCTTGTTCACCTGCTGGAAGGATTCGAGCAGGCGCTCGCGCGCCTCGCGATTGAGGCTCTGGATGCCCTGACGCAGCTTGGAGATCGCCTGCACGAGGTCGTCGCGCTCGGCGGTCAGCGACGTCAGCTGCGCCTCGACCTCGGTGAGTTCTTCCTCGGCGCGCAGGTTCACGGCGCCGAGGCGCTCGCGCTCGCGGCGCAGCCGCTCGAGCGTCGCTTCGGTCTCGGCGAGATCGGGCAGGGCGTCTTCAGGCTTGAGCTCGGCGAGTTCCGCCACGTTGCCCGGCTCGGTCTCGAGCATGTCGTGGATCTCGCGGGCGATGTCGGCGAGACGGCGCTTGGCGCCTTCGTGACGCTCCTCGGCGCGGGCGAGTTCCTCGCGCGCATGGCTCGCGGCCTCGAGCGCAGCGCGGGCGTCACGATCGGCCTCGGCCTGTGCGTTCTCGGCCGCCTGGAGGCGGTCGGCGCAGGCGCGCCGGTCGGTTTCGGCAAGCTGCACTTCGCTGATCAGCGCGTCGCGCTTCACCGCGAACTGCTGCGGCGCGTTTTCGAGCTCCGTGCGCGCGGCCTGCGCTTCGGCCATGCGCTGCTCGAGCGTGGCGATCTGGTTGCGCGCACCGTCCTGACGCTGGAGCGAGGCGGCGCGGTCGGCTTCGAGCGCCTTGAGACGGCGGTCGGCAAGCTCGGCTTCGCGCACGATCGCCTGCTGCTCGGCGCGCACCTCGGCGAGCACGGCGCGCTTGGCCGTGATGTCCTCGCGCACCTTGGTAAGTTCGCCTTCGAGGTCGGCGGCGGGCGCTAGGCCGGCGAGCGCGGTCTCGGCGGCGCTGCGCGCTCCGTTCGCTTCGTCGCGCGTGGCGGTGAGACGCTGATGCGCCTCATCGAGGGCGGAGATGCGCGCGGCGTTGCGGTTCGCCTCGCGCTCGGCCGCTTCGTGCTTGTCGCGGGCGGCGTTCAGATCGCGCTGACGCTCGCGCGCGGCGTTGCGGGCCTCGGTCTCGGCCGCGGCGGCGGTGCGCAGCGTGTTGTCGGCGGTGTCCTTATTGGATCGCGCCGTGTCGAGTTCGGCGCGCGCCGACTGCAGCTCGGCTTCGATGTCGGCGAGGCGGGCGCGCTCGGCCAGGCGGCGCGCGGCGCCGGTCGGCGCATGCGCGGCGGCGGCGAAGCCGTCCCAGCGCCACAGGTCGCCTTCCAGCGTGACGAGGCGCTGGCCGGGCTTCAACTGGCTGGCAAGACGATTGCCGGTGTCCTTGTCGACGACGCCGATCTGGTTCAGGCGGCGCGCCATCTCGCCCGGCGCCTGCACGCGCGACAGCAGCGGCTCGGCGCCTTCGGGCAGGCGCGGATCGGCCGGGTCGATCGCCGAGCCCATCCAGCGCATCGGCGCGGTCGGATCGACAGGCGCGTCGAGATCGTCGCCGAGCGCGGCGCCGAGCGCCTTCTCGTAACCCTTGGCGACAGAGATGTGGTCCATCACCGGCGGCCACAGGTTCTTGGTCTCGACCGCGAGCACCTTGGACAGGGTCTTTGCTTCGGTTTCGAGCCGCTGCAGGCGGCGTTCGGCTTCGGCGAGCGGATTGCGCGTCGCTTCGAGCTTCGCGCGCGCGGCGGCGTGCGCGATTTCGGCATCGACCGCGCCGGTCTCGGCCGCGGCGACGGCCTGCTGCACGGCTTCGACCGCGGCCGCGAGGGCGGCGAGGTCGGGACCGTCGGTGCCTTTCAACGATGCAAGCTCGCCCTCGATGCCCGCCATCTCGTTCTCGGCGCGGGCGGCGCGGGCGGCGTGGTCGCGCAGCGCATTGGTGAGCTGGTTGCGCTCGGCGGTGAGCGCGGCAAGCTTTGCGGTCAGGTCGGCGAAGACCTTCTCGGTGCCGTTGAGCGCCGTGTCGGCTTCGGCGACACGCGCGTCGACGCCGGAGCGGCGGCCGGCATTGGCATGCGCTTCGGCACGGATCGTCTCTTCCTCGGCGGCGATGCGCGCGATCGCCTCTTCCGCGTCGGCGACGAGGCGGCGCTCGCGCTCGCTGTCGGCGGCGAACTGGACGAGCCGCTTGTCGAGCTCGGCGATGCGGTCCTTGGCGCGCTGCTCCTCGCGGTCGAGATCGGCGAGCGCCAGGTTGAGCCGGTGCAGCGCCGCGCCAGCGGCAGCCTCCGCGTCACGCAGTTCGGGGAGAGAAGCGGCGGCATTGGCCTGGCGCTTCGAGGCCTCGACCTCGGCCTCGGTGCGGGCCGCGACCTCGCGCACGCACAGGTCCTTGGCGGTCTCGGCCTCGGTGACCTCGATCGTCGCCGCGGTCCAGCGCAGGTGATAGAGGGTCGCCTCCTGCTTGCGCACCTGCGCCGAGACGGTGCGATAGCGCACGGCCTGCCGCGCCTGCTTCTTGAGCGCGTCGACCTGGCCCGTGAGTTGGCCGATCACGTCCTCGGCGCGGGTGAGGTTGGTCTCGGCCGCCTTCAGGCGCAGTTCGGCTTCGTGGCGGCGCGCGTGCAAGCCGGAAATGCCGGCGGCTTCTTCCAGCACGCGGCGGCGCTGCTCGGGCTTGGCCTGGATGATCTCGCCGATGCGGCCTTGGTGCACGAGCGCCGGCGAACGCGCGCCGGTCGAGGCGTCGGCGAACAGAATCTGCACGTCGCGGGCGCGCACGTCGCGGCCGTTGATGCGGTAATTGGAGCCGGCCTCGCGCTCGATGCGGCGGGCGATCTCCAGATTGTCGGTGTCGTTGAACGCGGCCGGCGCGCCGCGGTCGGAATTGTCGATCGTCATCGCGACTTCGGCATTGTTGCGCGCCGGGCGCGACGTGTTGCCGGAGAAGATGACGTCGTCCATCGACGAGGCGCGCATCGACTTGTAGGACGACTCGCCCATCACCCAGCGCAGGGCCTCGACAAGGTTCGACTTGCCACAGCCGTTCGGACCGACGACGCCGGTCAGACCGGGCTCGATGAGGAAGTCGGTCGGTTCGACGAACGACTTGAAGCCGAGGAGGCGCAGCCGGGTGAGCTTCATACGTTGCTTCTCTTGAATCGTCTGGCGGGCTCCGGCGTCAATTCACCGCAGCGAACGCCCGATTCCGCAGTGACTAGAAGTGCATGCCATCCGGCATCGGCCGGTGCATGTCTGTCGCCGTACCGCATTGGCTCGGAGAATGAACAGCCGGGGGCCTGACGGCAACGGCCTTGCGCGAATCACGCCCGGTTTTCCAGACTTTTCAGGGGCTCAGGCGGCGAAATTACGGCGGTTCCGCCGGATCTAAGACAGAGAGGCCCGAAATACGGGCTAAAACGCGCGCCCGCGCGTCATTCTCAATTGTCAGGCGAATAAAGCTTGGGATTGCGGGCAGACCTGGTTGTCCGGGCCCGCCCGATGCGACTCAGCGGTCGCGCTGAGTCGCGCTCAGCCCTTCTTCCCGGCGAGCATCGGGTCGATGACCTTGGTCATCTCGTCGATGGTCAGCGCGCCGACCTTGCGGGTGCCGTTGATGAAGAAGGTCGGGGTCGAGTCGACCTGGAAGTCTTTGATGCCCTTCTGGCGCACGTCCTCGATGCCGTTGAGGAGCTTCTGGTTGGCCAGACACTCGTCGAACGACTTTTCGGTGAAGCCGGCCTGCTTGGCGATCGCCATCAGCGGCGGGATCGGCTTCTCGACCGCCCAGGTGCGCTGCTGCGCGAACATGGTGTCGATCATCGCGTAGTACTTGCTCGAGTCGAGCTCGCCGGCGCAGCGCGCCAGCATGAAGGCGGCGGCGGCGAGGTTGTCGAGCGGGAATTCGCGGAAGATGTAGCGGACCTTGCCGGTGTCGATGTAGCGCTTCTTCAATTCCGGGAAGGTCGTCTCCTGGAAGTGGGCGCAGTGCGGGCAGGTCATCGAGGCGTATTCGACGATGGTGACCGGCGCCTTGGCGTCGCCCATGACCATGTCAGGGAGTTGGGCCGGCTTCATCAGCGCGTCCATCGACACTTGGTCGGGACCGGCGGCGGCCGCGAAGGAGAGCGGAACGGCGGTCAGGACGGTGCTGGCCAGCATCACGGCGGCGGTGCGCTGGCAGAATTCACGGCGGTTCATCGACAAGGAAGGCTCCTGGGTACGGTCCGCTTTTCGCGCGTTGGCCTAGCTGGACTTCAGGATTGTGGCAATGGCAGGCCATTCCGCCAAGGCGGGGCCGTTTCTCACTTTCGTTTGATGGCCGCCCCGAGCCGCCCGAGCGCCTGCTTGAGGCCGTCATCGGCGATGTCCGGCAGCGCCTCGGCGATCCGTTCCGCCGCATGCGGGTCAGGTGGGACAGGGCGCGTTTTCGGGACCGAACGGCGCAAAGGCGCCTGACGGAGGGCGATGCGGCCGATCGCCTGCCAGCCGAAGAAGCGGTTCACCCGCTCCAGGATGACCGCCGACATATGCTGGATCTCGAGCGCGGCCGGGCCTTCGACCCGCAGGACGAGGGTGGCCGGTTCCGGCGTCTCCTCGTCGCGGACCCGCGGCCAGTTGATCTTGAGGGGCTCGCTCGAGGCGGCGATCTCGGGGCCGACGATCTGGCTCCAGCGCGACAGGATCTCGGCCGAGGCGAACCCTTGCGCCTTGAGCACGCCGGACAAGGTCGGCGCCAGAAGCTCCGACAGCGGCCGGGGAAAACTGCGGCTGGGCTTGCTCATGCGGGGGTTACTCGTGCCATCGTCGGCCGGCATGACCGTAGCAGCCCGCGCCACGCCGCGAAAGAAAACGTCGCCGGATACGCCCGACCCGCAGGCGCTGCTCGCCTGGTACGACCGGCACGCCCGCGTCCTGCCGTGGCGGGCGCGCGGCGGCGCACGCACGGAGCCGTACCGCGTCTGGCTGTCCGAGATCATGCTGCAGCAGACGACGGTGAAGGCCGTCGCCCCATACTACGCGCGCTTCCTTGCGCAATGGCCGGACGTGGCGGCGCTTGCCGCGGCAAAGCTCGACGACGTGCTGCGCGCCTGGGCCGGCCTCGG
>JBQCFB010000251.1:0-3625 GCA_051959715.1 Pseudolabrys sp. | reverse complement strand
TGAGCGCTGCGGCAATCAGGACGGCAGCAGGGGATGCGCGATGATGCCGAGCTGGATCAGCGCCGTCACGCCGTCATCGAGACCGACCTCTTCGACGATCCTGCCGTCGACCACTTTCAGGACGGTGGTGCCGGTGAAATGCATCTTGTGGCCGGTTGAAGGCGGCAAGCTGCCGATCAGGAAGTCGTCGAAGGCCGGGCCGGTGTGCGTGCCGCCGCCTTCCCATTGGCCGACGACATAGTCGCCTTCGGCGATCAGATCCGCCGTGCCGCGGAAGCTGAGGTCGGGAAAGGCTCTGCGGAAATCCGCCATGAACGCCTTGATGTCGGCGCGGCCGCGGCGCGGCTCGTGCAACGAGTATTGCAACAGCATGTCGGGCGCCGCGAGGTCGTCCACGATGGCGAGATTGCAGGTCTCGCCCCAGAATTCCGTGAACCAGCGACCGACGATGGTCTTGTTGTCAGCGACGTTCGACATTGTCCTTGTCCCCGTTCGCCGATTGACATCTCACCTTGAAGCGTCGCGGGCCACCCGCTTCCTGCGTCGTCATCGCGCGTATCAAATCGCGGTCAGCTCACGTGCGCGCGCGATGTCGGGACCGCGATATTCCGATTCCGGAATCGTCCCGAGCGCCGAGTCATGGACCTTCGAGCCCAGGCCGTAGAACTGCTGAAAGCTCATGATGAGCGGGCGCCACTTGTCGGGATCGATGCGATCGCGTTCGCCCGCCATCAGGATGCGCTCGTCGACGTGCACCCTCTGCACACGCACCTCGATGCATTGGCGCAAGCCGTTCTGGGTCGCGTCATCGTCCGCGATGCCATGGACGGCCTCGACGCGCGCTTCCAGCTGGACCGCGCATTCGGCGACGCGGGGCGCGGCGACGGTCTCCGACGGGATCGCGGTCAATCCGGCGATGTCGAACTTGTTTGCCTCGTGCCGGTAGCCCCGCCGCACCTTGACCTCGGGCACCGGGTTCGACCCGGTGGTCAAGGCGAGGCGGTTCACCGCGCCGACGATATCCACCGACGGGAGGTTCAGAACGCATTCGCCGGTGCGCCGCATGTTCTGGGGCGTCTTCGAGCCGGCGCCGAGGCCGAGCATGCAGCGCCAGCCGAGCCAGAACGCCGACGACATTGGTGCCAGATTGTAAGTGCCGTCTTCGTTGACGGTGCTGATGAGGACGACCGGCGTCCCGAAATAGAGAATGCCGGGCTCGATGACCTTGTGCATCTTTCTGCGCTCCAGGCGGCGACGCGTCGTTGCAGACGATGGGAGCTGACGTGCTCCGCATGCGCCAATGATCGTCGCTCTTGCCAGCACGCGGCGGAGGGGACCACCCGATTCCCGGAGGGGCTGCGGTCAACCGGTTGGCCGTCTGCGCCGTCCACCGGATCGCGCACAATCATCGTGCCCTTGAACAAGATGGATAGGCGTGCGCAGAGTGCCGTCCTGTCGTCTGGCAAATTTCCGGGGGTTCGATGCGGATAAATCTGGGCTGTGGCAACCGGAAGGTGCCGGGCTGGGTCAACGTCGACAAAGTGCCGGCCTGCCAGCCGGACGAGGTCGTCGATATCGAAAAATTTCCCTGGCCCTGGCCCGATGACTCGGTCGAGGAGGTCATGCTGTCGCACGTGCTCGAGCATATCGGCGCGGAGACGCAGACCTACCTCGGCTTCATCCAGGAGCTCTATCGCGTCTGCCGCAACGGCGCGAAAATAGTAATTATCGTTCCGCATCCCCGGCATGATTTCTTCCTCGGCGACCCCACCCATGTCAGGCCGATCACGCCCGACGGGCTCGCGCTGTTTTCGCAGAGCGCCAATCGGCAATGGATTGCGAACGGCGCGGCCAATACACCGCTCGGCATTTATCTCGGCGTCGATTTTTCCATCGAGTCGGTCAATCTTCCGCTCGATGAGCCGTGGCGCACGCGCCATGAGCGCAAGCAGATCGCCGATGACGAGCTTCAACATGCCGTGCGCCACTACAACAATGTCGTGGTCGAATATCAGATCGTGCTGCGCGCAGTGAAACCGGCGGGCAGCGGCAAGTAAGCCGCCCCCGGATCACGGATCGCGCCCAGACGGGGCGCGACGGATGCGTGTCCGCAGTTGATCTGGATCAAAGCCAGCCGCCGCGCGCGGCGCTTCGCTGGCCGGGCCCGGCGGGGGCGACCGGATTCTGAGGAGCGTCAGGCCGGTCTCGTCGTGCGAGACGCAGCGGATGCTCCCGGGCGACGGACTCCTGAACAGCCCGGGGGCGTCCGCAGTCGTTTTTCGCAGGCGCGGGTTTTACTGCGCCTTCGGTTCGCTGGCGGGCGCAGGCGCCGCCGCGGGCTTGGCCGCCGGCTTCTTCATTTTCTTCTTGTCGGCGGCCGCTTTCTTCATCGCGTCGCGCCGCGCCGCCGGCTCGTAATTGCCCGCGCCCATGCACTTCTTGATGAAGGCATCGCGCTTGGCGCCCGTCAGGCTGTCGCTGTCGGCGCCGACCTTGCACGTTTCCATCTTCTCTTCCTTGGTGGCGGCGTGCGCAGGCACGGCCATGGCGAGGACGGGAAGGAGAGCGGTGAGTGCGAGCAGACGCATGGATGGCTCCTGTATAGGCCTCGAATTCCGAGTCGCGAGATTAGCACGGTTCGCCCGGGCAACCGTGTCCGCCGGGCAACAGAGCGGGACGGGCAGGGCTACCGCAGCGCGGCGGCGATGTTGCCGCCGTCGACGGTGGTGACGTCGGCGGTGGTCTTGAGCGCCAACGCCTGGGCGAGGAAGGCCTGCGCCACGTCGTCGGCGGTAACCTCGCGCTTGAGCAGGTTGCCGCTCATATAGTCCTTCTCGGTCAGGCCCCGCGCCTTGGAGCGCTCCTTGATGAAGTCTTCGGTGAGGAGGCCGGAGCGGATGCGGTCGGCATTGACGGCATTGGCGCGGATGCCTTCTGCGCCGTAGTCGAGCGCGTACTGGCGGACGAGGAACAGGGTCGCCGCCTTGGGCAGGCCGTACGGGCCGAAATCGGGGCCGGGGTTCACCGCCTGCTTGGAGACGTTGAACAGCAGGCAGCCGCCGGTGCCCTGCGCGCGCATGATGGCGACGGCATGCCGCGCCATGGTCTGGTGCGCGAAGAAGTTCAATTCAAAGCTCTTGCGCAGCAGCGCGTCCTCGACTTCGCCGATCTTGCCCTGCCAGGCCGCGCCGGCGTTCGAGACCAGGATGTCGATGCCACCAAAGGCGCGCACGACCTGCTCATAGGCCTTCGCAACCGACGCCGCGTCGGTGACGTCGCAGCCGTTGGCAAGCGCGCCGGGGATGTCCTTCGCTTTCGCCGCGGCCGCGTCGAGATCGAGGAGGGCAACGCATGCACCCTGCGCCGCGAACAACTTCGCGGTGGCCGTGCCGATCGCGCCGGCCGCGCCGGTGACGACCGCGATCTGGCCGGCCAGCGGCAGGGGCTTCGCCGCGCCGAGCTTGGCCTGCTCGAGCGGCCAGTATTCGCAGTCGAACATGTCGTCTTCGCCGATCGGCCTGACGCGGCCGGTCGCTTCGGCGTCGGTGATCGTCTCGATGGCGGCTTCGGCGAGGTCGGCGGCGATCTTCGCGTCCTTCGGCGTGCGGCCGAGGCCGGCGAGGCC
>JBQCFB010000250.1:0-4865 GCA_051959715.1 Pseudolabrys sp. | reverse complement strand
TGCGCGCGCATCGGCGCGGTGCATTCGGTGATCTTCGGCGGCTTCTCGCCGGACTCGATTGCCGGCCGCGTCGAGGACTGCAAGTCGGACGTCATCGTCACCGCCGACGAGGGCCTGCGCGGCGGCCGCAAGATTCCGCTCAAGGAGAACGTCGACGCCGCCTGCGAGAAGGCGCCGGTCAAGACCGTCATCGTCGTCAAGCGCACCAACGCGGCCGTGAAGATGAAGGCCGGCCGCGACGTCTTCTACGACGACGTCGCCAAGACCGTGCCGGCCGATTGCCCGTGCGAGGAGATGAGCGCGGAGGATCCGCTGTTCATCCTCTACACGTCGGGCTCGACCGGAAAGCCGAAGGGCGTGCTGCACACGACCGGCGGTTATCTCGTCTACACGTCGATGACGCACCAATACGTGTTCGACTATCACGACGGCGACATCTACTGGTGCACGGCGGACGTCGGCTGGGTCACCGGCCACAGCTACATCATCTACGGGCCGCTCTCGAACGGCGCCGTCTCGCTGATGTTCGAAGGCGTGCCGAACTATCCGACCACGTCGCGCTTCTGGGAAGTGTGCGACAAGCACCAGGTCAACATTCTCTACACCGCGCCGACCGCGATCCGCGCCTTGATGCAGGGCGGCGAAGGGCCGGTGAAGAAGACGTCGCGCAAGTCGCTGCGGCTGCTCGGCTCGGTCGGCGAGCCGATCAATCCGGAAGCGTGGGAGTGGTACTACCACGTGGTCGGCGAGGATCGCTGCCCGATCGTCGACACCTGGTGGCAGACCGAGACCGGCGGCATCCTGATCACGCCGCTGCCGGGCGCGACCAAATTGAAACCGGGATCGGCGACGCGGCCGTTCTTCGGCGTCGTGCCGGAGATCGTCGACGCCGAGGGCAAGGTGCTCGACGGCGCCACGACCGGCAATCTGTGCATCGCCGACTCCTGGCCGGGCCAGATGCGCTCGGTCTACGGCGATCACCAGCGCTTCATCGACACCTACTTCAAGACCTATCCTGGCAAGTACTTCACCGGCGACGGCTGCCGCCGCGACAGCGACGGCTATTACTGGATCACCGGCCGCGTCGACGACGTCATCAACGTCGCCGGCCACCGCATGGGTACGGCCGAGGTCGAAAGCGCGCTGGTCGCGCATCCGAAGGTGTCGGAGGCCGCGGTCGTCGGCTATCCGCACGACATCAAGGGGCAGGGCATCTACGCCTATGTCACCCTGATGGCGGGCGAGAAGCCGACCGAGGACTTGCGCAAGGAGCTGGTCAACTGGGTGCGCAAGGAGATCGGCCCGATCGCCTCGCCCGACCTGATCCAGTTCTCGCCCGGCCTGCCGAAGACGCGCTCGGGCAAGATCATGCGCCGCATCCTGCGCAAGATCGCCGAGGACGACTTCGGCAATCTCGGCGACACGACGACGCTCGCCGACCCCGCCGTGGTCGACGACCTCGTCAACAACCGCCAGAACAAGAAGGCCGCCGCAAAGGCGGGGGCGTAGCCTCTTTCCCTCTCCCCGTTCTTACGGCGAGAGGGTGGCGAGCGTAGCGAGCCGGGTGAGGGGCAGTTTGCCTCGCTCAGACTCGCGGGTGCGCCCCCACACCCGACTTCTTCGCTATCGCTCAGAAGTCGACCTCTCCCCGCAAGCGGGGAGAGGTGAAAGAGATCACGCCTCGACCTGCGCTTCGTCGTGCACGCCGCCGTGCGTCAGCTCGTGGATGCGCCTGGTGCGCGCCACTTCGTTGCGCGCGCCTTCGTTGTGCGTGAACATCGCCATGGTCTCGACGTCGTGCTCGTCGACCGGCTGGAGCGCCGCGTCCATATAGGCGTGCTTCAACGGGTCCTTCGCGACCTCGTGACGAATGCGGTCGAGCTCGAGCCACCAGCGCGTCATCATGCGAAGCTTGCGCACGGTTTCGAGCAGGCGCTTGGCATAGAATGACCACGCCGGCTCGATCGGCATGCCGGTGCGGCGGTCGAGGCGATATTTGCGCCGCCAGATGCCGCCCTGGAGCGGGTGCAGGTTCTCGATGGCCACCGCCTTCGAGAACATGAACAGCAGCCCTTGCAGATGCGAGATGCCGAGATCGAAGGCCGCGGCGCGGCGCATGATCGTCTTCATGTGCTCGGGCGTGTAGTAGATGTCCCACGCCGCGCGGTAGATGCCGTTCCACTCCTCGGCCGACATCTTTGAATGTGCGGTGACGACCTGCTCGAGGTCGTACTTGTTCATGTCCGGATCCATCCACACGCCCTTGTCGGTCAGGACCTTGTGGTCCTCTGAGCCGGGCAGCGGCGTCAGGCAGAAGAATTCGAGAATGTCGAGCGGCAGCTCCTTCTTGATGATCTCGATGTCCTCGCGGATCGAGGCCGGCGTGTCAGCCGGGAAGCCGAGGATGTAGCCGGCATAGGTGATGACCTTCGCCTTCTTCCAGGCGAGAATCATCTGCCGGTATTCGGTGATCTTGTTCTGCCGCTTCTTCGCCGCCATCAGGTTTGCGGGGTTGATGTTCTCCAGCCCGATGAACACCTTGCGCACGCCGGCGCGCGCCGCCTTCTCGATGAAGTTCGGAATCTTGTGGCACAGCGTGTCGACCTGGATGATCATCTTGATGTTCAGGCCGTCGCGCTCGCGCAACTGGATGATCCGGTCGAAGATCGGCTCCCAGTCCTTGTTGCGCGCGAAATTGTCGTCGGTGACGAAGAACCAGTTGAAGCCGTAGCCGATGTGCCGGCGCAAGAGGTGTTCGATGTCGTCGGGCGAGCGGCGGCGCGACTTTCGCCCCTGCACGTTGATGATGGTGCAGAACGAGCACTGGTAGGGGCAGCCGCGTCCGGCGTCGAACGATGCGTAATGGTTGGCGGTACGCTTTAAATTCTGCGGCGGCAGGAACGGCGTCGGCGTCGCCTCGATCGCCGGCAATTCCTCCATGAAATTATAGACCGGCCTCAGCGCGCCATAGGCCGCGTCGCGCAGCACCGTATCGAAGCGGCCTTCCTCGGCCTCGCCCGCAAACAGCGAGCAGCCCATGTCGAGCGCGACTTTAAGGTCGGCCTGCGTCTCCTTCAGCATGGCGATGCAGCCGGAGACGTGGAAGCCGCCGATCGAAACCGGAATGCCGGCTTCGCGCAGCGGGCGCGCAATGTCGAGCGCGCGCGGGAACTGGTTCGACTGGACGCCGACGAGCCCGACCAGTCCGAAATTTCCGTGCTTCCGGAATTGCGCGACGATGTCCTTGATCTTCACGCGCGTGTTGGTCTCGTCCGTCGCCGCGATGTCGAGCACGACGTCGTCGCCGAGCACGTTGCGCGCCTGCGCGTCCATCGCCAGCGCATAGACGCAGGCCAGCGAGTTGGAGGGAATCGACGAGCGCGCCCACTGGATGACGTATCCTTCGGCGTCGTAGTGCGACGGCTTGATCAATATCAACTGAAAGCGCCGTCGTTCACGTGGCGTCGGAGCAAGCATTACAAGGCCCCCGTACCCGTCTACCCCTTAAGCTTAACCGAACGACAAAATCCGGCTACTGGCATTTTGCGTCGCCGTCGCGCGCGGTGCCGCAGCCCGCGCCAAATACCGTGAAACACAGGTCTTTTCGCGTTTACGTTACCTGCAGCTTTCGCCTGACGCGTGCACGTCCTTGATTATTGTTGCCCCCTGTCGGTGCATGCGGGGCGCTGAGGTCATGGTTCTGGTACTGCGGCGAACGGCGTTGTTCGTCTTCATTGTCTTGATGTGGGCTTTCGTGGTGGCGGCGGCGCGGGCCGAGACGTACGACATCGTCTCGATGTCGGGATTCGCGCCGGGCACCGTCGTGGTGAAGACGTCCGAGCGCAGTCTCTATTTCGTGCTCGACGGCCGCCGCGCCATGCGCTTCCCCGTCGGCGTCGGCAAGGCGGGCCAGGCCTGGACCGGCACGTCGCGCGTCTCCGGCAAATACGTGCGCCCGGCATGGGAAGCGCCCGACGACATCCGCCGCGAAAATCCGCGCCTGCCGAAAGTCATCCCCGGCGGCGCGCCGAACAATCCGATGGGCGCGTTCGCGCTCACGCTCGGTGACGGCACCTATGCGATCCACGGCACCAACCGGCCGCAATCGGTCGGCCGCTTCGTCTCGCACGGCTGCATCCGCATGTACAATTCCGACATCCGCGCGCTCTACAGCATGGTCGCCGTCGGCACGCCCGTGATCGTCGAGCGATGACCCTTGCACGCCGCCTCTTTCTCGCGCTGACCTTCGTCGCCGCGCTGCTCGCGGCGGGCGCCGCGCATGCGCGCGAGATGGTGCCGATCCATCCCGGCTACCGCGCCGGCGACATCGTCATCATGACCGGCGCGCGCCAGCTCTATTTCGTGCTCGGCGGCGGGCAGGCCATCCGCTACCCGGTCGGCGTCGGCAAGGCCGGCATGGCCTGGCACGGCCGCGCCTATGTCGCGCTCAAGCGCATGCGTCCGGCCTGGCAGGCGCCGCCCGATCTCGCCGGCGGCCTCTACGGTCCGGTCATCCCCGGCGGCAGTTCGCGCAATCCGATGGGCGCCGCCGTCCTCGGGCTCGACCGCGGCAACTACGCCATCCACGGCACCAACAACCCGTCCTCGATCGGCGGCTTCGTCTCGCACGGCTGCATCCGCATGTACAACGAGGACATCCTCGACCTGTACGCACGCACGTCGGTCGGCACGGAAGTGCTCGTTCTGCGCTAGTTCGGGCGATTTCTGTGAAATCGTGACGTTTTCGGGATAGAGTTCGCGACCTCGACACAATTCGT
This sequence comes from Pseudolabrys sp., assembly GCA_051959715.1. GTDB lineage: Bacteria > Pseudomonadota > Alphaproteobacteria > Rhizobiales > Xanthobacteraceae > Pseudolabrys. Next base: position 87 of record JBQCFB010000250.1, on the reverse strand, counting down.
GTCCAGACCGGGCTCTATGGCGCGTCCGCGCACGTCTCCCCAGCCGGAAGTTCCCGGCCTTGCCGCTCGAAAGATCGCCGCCGACAT
>JBQCFB010000249.1:0-6450 GCA_051959715.1 Pseudolabrys sp. | reverse complement strand
GGCGCGAAGTCCTTGTAGGGGTCGTACGGCGCCTTGGCGTAGAGGCTCGGATTGACGACGTAGCTCGAGCTCGCGACCAGCAGCGTGTAGCCGTCCGGGTTGGCGCGGGCGGCTTCCGCCATGCCGATATTGCCGCCGGCGCCGGGCCGGTTCTCGACATAGAACTGCTGCTTCAGGTCTTCCGACATCTTCTGCGCGATCAATCGCGCCATCACGTCGGTCGGGCCGCCGGCCGCGAACGGCACGATCACCTTGACCGGATGATCCGGATAGCCGGCCGCGCCGGCCGGCGTCAGGCCGAGCGCCAGGCCGATCACGGCGGCCGCGCCCAACAGTTGAAGTTTCCTCATTGAGCTTTCCCTCCACATGCGCCGGCCCGTCACGCGCGGGCCGGTCCCAGTTGCTTTGAATTCAGGTCCGAAGGCCGAGGATTTGCCGCGCCTCCTTGGCGGTGGCGAGCTCGGCGCCGATGTCGTCGAGAATGCGAACCGCCTTCTCGCACAGCGCGGCATTGCTCGGCGTCAGCTTGCCCTTGCTCAGATAGACGTTGTCCTCCATGCCGACGCGCACGTGGCCGCCCAGCGTCCAGGCGGTGGCGAGCATCGGGAATTCCCACCGGCCGATGGCGAAGGCCGCCCAGGCGGCATCCTGCGGCAACAGCGACTTGGCGTAAACCAGGGTTTCGACGGTCGAAATGAAGCCGTAGCGCACGCCCATCACGATCTGAAAGAGCGGCGGGCGCTTGATGACGCCCTGCTCGAGCAGCACGTGCGCGAGCTGGATGTCGCCGGAGTCGAACACTTCCAGCTCGGGCTTCGCGCCGGCCTTCTGGATCTCGTTCGCCATCAAGGTGACGTTCTCGGGCGGATTGATCACCGCGGCGGCGCCCGACCACATCGTGTTGAGATCGAGCGTGGCGATGTCGGGCTTGAGTTCCACGATGTGCTCCACCCGCTTCAACGGGTGCATCGCCGACGTGCCCGGACCGGCGATCCTCGGGTCGTCCTTGCTCGGCACGAAACGCCCGCCCGGTCCGGTGGTTAGGTTGATGATCAGATCCGAATTCTTGTCGCGGATGCGTTCGACCACCTCGCGGTAGCGCACGAGATCCGTGCTCGGCCGCCCGTCCGGATGGCGCACGTGGATGTGCGCGATTGCCGCGCCGACCTTCGCCGATTCAAGCGCAGCGTTGGCGATCTGCTCGGGCGTGCAGGGCAGCGCCGGGTTCTGCTGGACGGTGGTGAGGTTGCCGGTGACGGCGACGGTCAGGATGGTCTTTTTCGTGGATGCCATTGGGACAAACGTGACGCGGTTGACTTGCTAAACAAACGACTGTTTACATCTGCGCCGAACGGCGGAGACGAGTCAAGCGTGCGAGCCTTCTCGACATGGTGAAAGCGCGGGCGAAGAACACGCCGTTGCGCAAGGCGGCAGTGGCGCCGGTGCGCGAGCGCATCCTCGAGGTCGCCGAGCGCCTGTTCGCCGAACACGGCATGTCCGGTGTCGGTCTGCGTGCGATCTCGGGCGAGGCCAAAGTCAATCTCGCCTCGATCGCTTATCACTTCGGCTCGAAGGACGGATTGCTCGAAGCGCTGTTCGCGCAGCGCGCCGCGCCGATCGCGGAGGAACGGCTGCGGCTGCTCGCGGCGTGCTACGAGAAAGCGAAGAAGCCGAAGCTCGAGGACATACTCGACGCGTTTCTGCGTCCGGCTTTGGTGCTCGGCGTCGAGCCGCGCTTCGGCGGCCCGGCCTTCGTCAAGCTGCGCGCGCGCCTTGCGACGGAGCCGGAAGCCCTGTCGCGCAAAATCCTCGCCAAGGCGTTCGATCTTTCCAGCCGCAAGTTCATCGATGCCATTGCCGCCGCGCTGCCGGACCTGCCGCGCGCGGAAGTCGAATGGCGGTTCCATTTCATGCTCGGCGCGATGTTCTACACCATGGCCGATTCCGGTCGGATTCAGGCGCTGACCAAAAGCCGGGTCGATCCCGGCGACGTCGGCCGCGCGCTGCGCCACATGATTCCGTTCTTGGCGGCGGGCTTTCGCTCCGCGCCAGTACCCTGAAAATCAACAACAAGGAGAAATGACAATGGCCCGCAAGCTTACGCGCCAAGACATGAAGGCGGCGGCAGAGAAATACAAAAACTGGGGCAAATGGGGTCCGAACGACGAGATCGGCACGCTCAACTACACGAGCGCCGAAGACATCGTCGCCGCGACCCGCCTCGTGAAGAAGGGCAAGGTGATCTCGCTCGCGCTCAACTTCGACCATCTGGGTCCGCAGGGCGCCAAGAGCAAGTACCCGTCGATGGGCCGCACCAACCCGATCCACACCATGCTGCGCACCGGCACCGACGCCTATTCCGGCGTGCTCGACAAGCGCGGCATTCGTGCCGCCGACGACATGGTGGTTATGCCGCTCCAGTGCGGCACGCAGTGGGATGGGCTCGGCCACATCTTCTATGAGAACCATATGTGGAACGGCTACGACTGCCGCGAGGTGACGTCGGCCGGCGCGCAGAAGTGCGGGATCGAGAAGACCAAGAGCAAGATGGTCGGCCGCGGCGTGTTCCTCGACGTCGCACGCTACAAGGGCATCGAGTCGCTCGACGACGGCTACGGCATCACCAATGACGACCTCTACGGCACGGCCAAGAAGCAGAAGGTCGAGGTCACGCGCGGCGACTACGTCATCGTCCGCACCGGCCACATGGAGCGCTGCCAGAAGCTCGGCTCGTGGGACGGTTATCCAGGCGGCGACGCGCCGGGCTTCTCGTTCGAGACGCTCGACTTCGTCAAGGACACCGAACTCGCGGCGCTGGCCTCCGACACCTGGGGCTGCGAAGTGCGGCCGAACGAGGTCGCCGAGGGTGAGAACATCAACCAGCCCTGGCACTGGATCACGATTCCTATCATGGGCATGACCATGGGCGAGATCTTCGAGCTAAAGGAACTCGCGGACGACTGCGCGGCCGATGGCGTCTACGAATTCCTCTTTGTGGCGCCGGCGATCCCGATCACCGGCGCGGTCGGCTCGCCGGTCAACCCGCTCTGCATCAAGTGAGCGGGAAGGGGACACGCACGTGAGCAATTTAGGCCACAACACGAAACGCCTCGGCGCCGAAGTCATCGCCGACATGCTCGCCGGCTACGGCGTCACGCATGTCTTTATGGTGCCGGCGGTGCTGCGCCGCACCTTCGCCGAGATGGAGCGGCGCACATCGATCGCGCGCATCCACTGCCATGGTGAGAAGTCCGCCGCTTACATGGCCGACGGCTATGCGCGAGCCTCGGGCAAACCGGGCGTGTGCATGGCGCAGGTGATCGGCGCGATGAACCTCGCGGCGGGCCTGCGCGACGCTTATCTGGCGCATTCGCCGGTCATCGCCATTACCGGCGGCCGCGATCCGAAGACCAAGTTTCGCAAGGTCTATCAGGAGATCGACGACGTGCCGGCGTTCGAGCCGGTGACCAAGTTCAACGCCACGATCGACGACGTTACGCGCGCGCCGGACATGTTGCGCCAGGCCTTCCGTGTCGCGACCACCGGCGCGCCGGGGCCGGTGCACCTGCAATTCCGCGGCAATGAGGGCCAGGTCGACGCCGAGGAAGGCGAGATGGAGGCGCTGGTTGAGACCCAGTTCGCGCACGTGCCGCCGTTCCGGCCGCAGCCCGAGGCCGCGCACGTGAAGGCGGCGCTGGCGCTGTTGCAGCAGGCCGAGCGGCCGATCTTCGTGGCCGGCGGCGGCGTGCGCGCCTCGGGCGCCGGGCGCGAACTCGTCGCGCTCGCCGAAGCCTTGCAGATCCCGGTCGCGACCTCGCTCAACGGCAAGGACTCGATCCCCGGCGTGCATCCGCTCTCGGTCGGCGTCGTCGGCTCCTATTCGCGCGAGACCGCCAACCGCGCCGTCAACCGCGCCGATCTCGTCTGCTTCATCGGCAGCGAGACCGGCGGGATGACCACGCATTTCTGGGCGGTGCCGAAGATCGGTACGCCGGCGATCCAGATCGACATCGAGCCGGAATCGCTCGGCCGCAATTATCCGTTGCAGGCGAGCGTGCTCGGCGACGCCAAGGCGGTGCTGGCGGCGATGCTGGCCATTGCCGACAAGTCCTCGGCGGGAAGGCGAGCCGCCTGGGTGAAGGAGACCGGCACGCTCAAGAGCGACTGGTACGCCAAGTACAAGAGCGATCTCGAATCCGACGCGGTGCCGATCCATCCGGCGCGCATCTGCCACGAACTGACGCAACACGTGCCCGACGACGCCATCGTCATCGTCGACACCGGCCACGCCGGCATGTGGATGGGCGGGATGTACGATCTGCGCAAGGACACGCAGAGCTATATCCGCAGCGCCGGCCATCTTGGCTGGGCGTTCTGCGCCGGCATCGGCGCCAAGGCGGCGTGCCCCGAGCGGCCGGTGGTCGTGTTCACCGGCGACGCAGGCTTCTGGTATCACATCGGCGAGCTCGAGACGCAGGTGCGCTGGAACATCCCGTCGGTGACGCTGGTCAACAACAATGGCGGCGGCAACCAGTCCAAGCGCGGCTTCGACCGCGTCTATGGCGGCGACGGCAACAATCGCTCGCGCGAAGTGTGGACCTACAAGCCGATGAACTTCGCGAAGATCGCCGAAGACATCGGCGCGCTCGGTATCCGCGTCGAGAAGCCGTCGGAGATCGGACCCGCGCTCGCAAAAGCCATCGCGTCGAAGCGGCCGGCGGTCATCGACGTCGCCACCGACATCGACGCGCTGGCGCCGACCGCGGTGGCGTGAGGGCAAGGCCGATTATATCGTAGTACGATATAACGAAAACCCCCGGCGGCGGCGCGGGCCGCCGGGCCGGCGCACGGGATTCTTGCCGCCGCGATGGAACACCGCTCAGGCCGCCCGCTTATCCAGACGGGCGGCTACCTGCGTGTTCTTCCATGGCGATCAGCCGACGTCAGCTTCTCGCGACTGCCGCCTTCTTCGCAGCCGGAACGGTCGCCGCGCGCGCCCGGATGATTTCCGGCGGCCTGCCCTGGCATCCTGACGCCGGCACGCCCCCCAAGCCGATCCGGCCCGGACCCTGGCAATATTTCACCGCCGACGAAGCGCGCGCGATCGAGGCGCTCGCCGACCGCATCATACCGCCAGATCCGAAAACGCCCGGCGGCAAGGACGCGGGTTGCGGCGTTTGGCTCGATCGCCAACTCGCCGGTCCTTATGGCCGTGCCGAGGGCGACTACAATAAGGGCCCGTTCCTGCCGGGCCTGCCGACCCAGGGACAACAGGCGCAGGGCGGCCCCGCGAAACAATATCGCGACTGGCTCGCCGCGCTCGACACCTATTGCCTCGCGCACAACGGCAACAAGCATTTCGCCGAGCTTTCCGACGCGGACAAGGATGCGCTCCTGCACGAGCTCGAGGATGGCAAGGCCAAGTTGGAAGGCGCCGACGGCAAGAAATTCATGAAGCATCTCGTCGAGGACATGCAGATGGGCTTCTTCGCCGATCCCCTCTATGGCGGCAATCGCGACATGGCCGCGTGGAAGATGATCGGCTTTCCGGGCACGCGCTACAATTATCTCGATTGGATCGATCGTCACAACGAACGCTTCCCGCTGCCGCCGGTCAGCCTCGAGGGGCGAGCCGAGTGGACGACGAAGGCAGGGTGAGCGCATGGCAACGAAACTGCCGAAAAAGGACGTCGTGATCATCGGGCTTGGTTGGACCGGCTCGATCCTCGCGCACGAATTGACGGACGAGGGCCTCGACGTCATCGCCATCGAGCGCGGGCCGTGGCGCGAAATGGCGACCGATTATCCGCCGAACTACGTGCAGGACGAATTGCGCTACCACATTCGCCACGAGCTTTTCCTGCGGCCGGACCAGACGACCTTTACCTTCCGCAACAAGACGGACCAGACGGCGCTGCCGATCCGCACCTGGGGCGCGTTCATGCCGCCGAACGGCGTCGGCGGCGGCGGCGTGCACTGGAACGCCGAGACGTGGCGCTTCCTGCCGAGTGACTTCGTGCTCCGGACGCATCTGACCGAACGCTACGGCGCGAATTTCCTGCCCGGCGACATGACGATTCAGGACTGGGGCGTCACCTATGACGACCTCGAGCCGCACTACGACCAGTTCGAATATTTGTGCGGCACCTGCGGCACCGCGGGCAATCTCAAAGGCCAGATCCAGAATGGCGGCAATCCGTTCGAGGGGCCGCGCTCGCGGCCTTATCCGAACCCGCCGCAAAAGCAGGGCTTCGGCCACGCGTTGTGGGGGAAGGCGGCGGCCGAACTCGGCTACAAGCCATTCCCGCAGCCGTCCGGCAACATGTCGCGGCCTTATGTCAATCCGCTCGGCGTGCGCCAGGGCCCCTGCACCTATTGCGGCTACTGCGAATGGTTCGGCTGCGGCAACTATTCGAAGGCGAGCCCGCAGACCACGATTCTGCCCGTGCT
>JBQCFB010000248.1:0-2389 GCA_051959715.1 Pseudolabrys sp. | reverse complement strand
GAACGTCTTGGCGTCGACGATCGGCTTGTACGAGGCGTAGACCACGTTCGACCAGATGAAGCCGGCGACGAAGTCGACCTTGTCCGACTCGACGAGCTTCTCGGATTTCTGCTTGCCGACTTCCGGCTTGAGCGTGTCGTCCTCATAGACCACCTCGACCGGCAGGCCGCCCATCTTGCGGCCCATGTGGTCGAGCGCGAGCTCGAAGGCGTTGCGCATGTCGTTGCCGATCGAGGCGACCGGACCGCTGAAGGTCGAGACGAAGCCGATCTTGACCGATTTTTGCTGCGCCGCCGCAGGCACGGCAGCAAGCATCAGAGCGGCTCCCGCCGCCAGCAAAGTCGAACGCATGGTGTCCTCCCGGAAGGGCCGTTGATCGTGGCCCCGTGTTTCCCTGCCGCACAGTGTACCGAGGCCGGGCCAAAGGTCCACCCGCGCGCCCCGTCAGACTTTCGAACTATATTTCCGCGCTTGGGCAGTATCACCCTGCGGCGCCACGCTTTTCCCGTTCTGCGAGGCATGCGCGCGGCGGCATTGACCGGCCGGCGCGGCGGGCGGCACTGTGCCGCGGTCTTTTGCAGCGGAGACGGCGCGCGGTGACGAAGGCGCTCGAGAAAACCTATGACGGCATCGTCATCGGGGCCGGCCATCACGGCCTCATCCTCGGCACCTATCTGGCGCGGGCGGGGCTGAAGATCCTGCTCGCCGAGCGGCGCCTGACCTATGGCGGCGGCCTGTGCACGCGCGAGGTGACGCTGCCGGGCTTCTATCACAATCTGCACTCGATCAATCATTTCCACATCAGCGAGACGCCGTGGTTCAAGGATCTCGGGCTCGACGCGCGCGTGACCTACATCACGCCGCGCTACGAGCTCGGCCAGGCGCATGCGGACGGCTCGGCGCTGGTGCTCGGGCGGAACCTCGAGGAGTCTGTCGCCAACCTCGCCCGCTTCTCCAAGAAGGACGCGCAGACCTTCCGCGAGTGGAACGAGATCGCCGAGAAGATCACGGCGGAGATCTTTTTGCCGGAGCGCTTCTCCGAGCCGCTCCCGCAAGCCGAGCGCGACGCGCTCCTGTCAAAGACCGCGCTCGGCCGCAAGTTCCTCGAGGTCGCCGCCCGCGAGCCGCTCGAAGTGGTGCGCGAATTGTTCGAGAACGAGCACATCCGCCTGCTCTTCCTGTTCAAGGTCTCGCTGTTCGGCACGTGGCTCGTCGATACGACGTCGAAGACATCGCCCATGGGCTCGGTCATCCGCGCCTTCGACCTCGAGAGCGGCTACCAGCTCTGCCAGGGCGGCTCGTTCAACCTCGCGCGCGGGCTGATGGAGGAATTCATCGCGGCCGGCGGCACCTATCAGCCGCAGGTCAACATCGAGCGCATCGTGATCGAGAACGGCAAGGCGACCGGCATCGAGCTCGCCGGCGGCCGCACCGTGCGGGCGCGCCAGTTCGTCGCCTCGACCATCGACGTGCACCAGACCTTCGAAAAACTGGTCGGGCGCGAGCAACTGCCCGAGGCGTATCGCGCCAAGCTCGACAAATTCCAATACACCAAGTGGAGCCTGTTCGGCCTTCACCTCGCGCTCAACGAAAGCCCGCGCTTCGCCGCCGAAAAATTCGATCCGAACATCAACCGCGTGCAGAAGTGGTCGATCGGCGCGGAGACGATGGAGGATCTTTTCTCCGCGCACGAGGACACCAAGGCCGGTCGCGTGCCAAAGGTTATCCAGTTCGGCGCCGGGCCCTTGAGCCTGCTCGACCCGACCCAGGCGCCTCCCGGCAAGCACACGACCTATGCCTGGCACGTGCTGCCGCTCGATCCCGACATCGGCGGCAAGAGCTACTACGACTTCAAGGAGGAGTTCGCCGACAGGATCATGGAGACCTGGGCCAAGGTCTGCCCGAACATGACGTCGAAGAATGTCCTCGCACGCTACATCTACACCGGCCGCGAATATGTTCAGGAGATGACCAACATGCGCGAGGGCGACATCTTCATGGGCGCCTTCAACGCGGACCAGGTCATGTACAACCATTTCGGCTATCGCACGCCGATCCCGAACCTGTACAACGCCGGCTCGGCCGGCCATCCGGGCGGCGCGAGCTCGGGCGGCGCCGGCTACATCGCCGCCGGCCTCATCGCCAAGGATCTCGGCATCAAGCCATGGTGGACGCCGGTCGACGCGCGCGCGGCGCTGGACGCGCATGTGAGGAAAATTTAGTGGCAGTCATTCCGGGGCGCGCCGACGGCGCGAACCCGGAATCCAGATACAAGCACAGCCTGAGTGGCTGGATTCCGGGTTCGCTCGCTCCGCTCGCGCCCCGGAATGACCGGAGGAAAATATGAGCGACCTCGACAGCATCGTCTTCCCCTCGTTCAAGGACCGCG
>JBQCFB010000247.1:0-5350 GCA_051959715.1 Pseudolabrys sp. | reverse complement strand
AGCGCGGGGTTGGCCTCGAGCGCCACGACGTCGAAGCCGCGGCGCAGATAGAAATCCGTGTCGTCGCCATTGTTCATGCCGAGATCGAAAATCAGGCGGCTGTCGCGCGCGAAAGACACCATGACTATGGAGCCCTCTCGCGCGGGATCGCGTAGACCACCGCGCCGGTGCCGCACCATGAGTGCGCGCGGAACAGGAAGCGATAGTCCGCCAGCGTGTCCATGAGCCACGACGGCGTGCACCAGATGCCGTCGTCATTGTGAGAGACGGTCGCCGCCACGAGCGGCCGGTGCTTCACCAGGGTCTCGCGCGCGCCCTTGAGCGCGGGCAGCTCGCCGCCCTCCAGGTGCAGCTTGATGAAGGTCGGCGCGAGGCCGAGCGTGTCGAGCCGGCGGCGCATGACGCGCATCCGCCCGGTCGCCGACAATTGCGAGCAGTAGTCGAGACCGTCATGGAAGCGCGCCTCGCCCTCCTCGTCGGACAGCGCGCAGTCATAGACCGCCACGTTCGTCCCATCGGCAAGGCCGGCATTCAGGTTATCGACGAGCCGCGCGCGGGAGACCGGGTCCGGCTCGATGGCGACGATCTGCCGGAAGCCGCCCGCGATCTTCGCGAAGGCCAGGCTCACCTCGCCGTGGTGCGCGCCGGCGTCGACGAACACCTCGTCGTTGCGCAGGGCACGCCGCACCTCGGCAATGAAGAACCGGTTGTCGTTGGCGACGGGCGCACCGTCGAAGGTCCATTCCTGCCGCAGCCGTCGCCACGCCAGGAATTGCAGATGATGCGCCCGCGAGACGTCGTCGTCCCAGCGCGCCAGCACCGCGGCTGCGCCGTCGCGGTCCTGCGCCGTCAGCGGCGCGGCGAACCAGCCGTTCGACAACGGATGCAGATGCCGGAAGCTTTCGGCGATGTCGTAGAACGGCACCACGTCCGTGAAGCCGCCGGCCGCCAGCGACGCGGCCAGCGGCACGTAGGGCGTGGTCACGACGCTGACCGCCAGCCGGACGTCGCGTCTGACATCATCCGGCACCGATTCGGGCGTTACGACGTTCAGACCGGCCCATTGCGGATCGCTCGCCAGGCGCTCGGCCGCCCGGTCAACCGCAATGGTAAAGTCGTGGCGCACCGCCCTGAGGTAGTCCCGCGCCAGGCGGCCCAGATTGCCGGCGCCGTAAAGGGCCAGCGGCCGATTGAGCGCCACCGGCCCGGCCGCGCACGGCGTCTCCGCCAGCTCCGTCAGCAGCGCTTGTGCCTGCGGAGCACCCGGCGGCGCGTCGAAATCTCGTGCCAGATAAGGCAATCGGCAGTCTCGTGAGGCGCGAATCGCTCTCGACAGTTTTGCCACGCCGGGGCCGGCTTGCCAGCCTTTTCCCCGCCGCATCCGGCGGCCGCTTCCGGCGCGGCCGGAGGGCCGGCGAATCATGCGATCATGCGGGCCGACCGCAACGTCACCCCAGCAGGCCCGTGCAACTCTCGATCTTGCTCCCGACCTATCGCCACGGCCTGACGACCCTGTCGCGGATCGCACAGGCCTGCTCATGGGCCAGCCCGACGACCGAGATCATCGTCCGCGACAATTCCGGCAATGCGGAGAAGCGCAGGCAGATCGCCGAATTCAAGCGCGACCACTGCACGATCGTCAGCACCGACCCGTGCGAGCCGCTCGAGAACTTCACCGCCCTGATGCGGCTTGCCAAGGGCGACTTCGTCTTCTGCCTCGCCGACGACGACGTCTTTTTCGATCGCGCCATCGCGGCCCTGCCGGCGCTGCTCGACCGGTTCGGCGGCGACCCGAACGTAGTCGGCGTTGCCGGCAACTACATTGTCGAGTCGTCGAGGGGCTCGGCGGTGACCGTGTATCGGGGCATCGACTCCGACGATGTCACCGCGCGCATCGCCGGTTATCTGAGCTATCCCGGTGCCAACGTCCTGGCCTACGCGCCGCTGCGTCGCGCGACGGTGGAAAAGGTCTTCCACTTCATGCGGGCCATGCCGCTGTACCTGTCGTACCACGATCAGATCACGTGCCTGCTCTACCTGCTCAACGGGAGGTTCGCGCCCCTGCCGAACTTCATCTACGCCTACGATTTCGGCCCGTGGGAGACGATGGAGTCGGCGCAGAATCGCGACATGGCATTCTACAAGGCGTCCGGCCTCGATCCGGCGATCAGCAAGCTGCACTGGTTCCTGTGCGGCTTCGAGGGCGCGATCCTGATCCGCAACGGAGACATCTTCCCGAACCACGCGCCGGCGCTGCGCCAGAAGATGGCGGACCAGTGGTTCTCGCTCATGTTCCAGCGCTTTCTCTCGAACCCGCGGCTCACCTTCGGCTCACAGTTCGGCAATCAGGCGGATGCCCTGTGCAGCAAGCTGCGCACCTCGCAAGGCACGCTGACCTTCGTCGACATGCTGTCCGACATCTGCCATTTCATTGCCCTGTCGTCGCCGGACAAGGCGCAGCGCTATCTGGATTTCTGGGCTGGGCTTCTCGCCCCACGCCGCCCGGCTGCGGTCAACGGCTAGAGGCCGAGATAGGCCTGGCGCACGCGGTCGTCGCCGAGCAGCGCCTCGCCCGATCCGGACAGCGTGATGCGGCCGTTCTCCAGCACATAGGCGTGGCTCGCAAGCTTGAGCGAGACGGCGACGTTCTGCTCGACCAGCACGCAGGTGAGCCCGTCGCGGTTGAGGTCCCGCACCGTCTTGAGCACGGCCTGCACCACCGCGGGGGCAAGGCCGAGCGATGGCTCGTCGAACATGACGAGCTCGGGCGCGCCCATCAGGCAGCGGCCGATGGCCAGCATCTGCTGCTCGCCGCCGGACAGGGTGCCGGCCGCCTGCGCCCGCCGCTCGGCGAGCACCGGAAACATGGCGTAGACGCTTTCGAGCGTGCGGTCGCGCCCTGCCCGCGCCCGCGGCAGCATGGCGCCGGTTATCAGGTTTTCGGCGACGCTGAGCGAGGGAAACACCTGGCGGCCTTCCGCCACCTGGCCGACGCCGAGATTGCACACCTTGTGGCTCGGCCAGCCGGCAATGTCGGTACCTTTGTAGAGAATGCGGCCGCGCGCCGGGCGGTGCATGCCGGCGATGGTGCGAATGAGCGAGGTCTTGCCGGCGCCGTTGGCGCCGACGATGGCGACGATGGCGCCCTGCTCGATCTCCAGCGAGACGCCGTCGAGCGCCTGTGCGTCGCCATGGAAGACGTCGAGGTCCTCGATGCGGAGCATCTAGACGTCCTCCGCGCCGAGATATGAATGGATGACCGCCGGGTCGCGGACCACATCGGCCGGCGCACCTTGAGCGATCTCGGCGCCGTGGTGCATGACGACGATCTGCGAGGCAAGCGCCATCACCGCGCGCATCACGTGCTCGATGAGCAGGATGGTCAGCCCCGTCTCGGCGTTGAGCGTGCGCAGGATCGCGACCATGCGGTCGGTCTCGGTCGGACGCAGGCCCGCCATCACCTCGTCGAGCAGCAGGAGCTTCGGCCCGGTCGCCAGCGCGCGGGCCACTTCCAGGCGCTTTCGGTCGGGCAAGGTCAGCGACGAGGCGCGCTGCGTGCGCTTGTCGTAGAGATCGAGCCGGCGCAGCACCTCGTGCGCGTGGGTGCGCGCGTCGGAAACATGATGGCGGTGCAGGAGCGCGCCGACGACGACATTGTCCTCGACGGTCAGGCCCGGGAACGGCCGCACGATCTGGAAGGTGCGGCCGATGCCGCGGCGGCAGATCTTGTCGGGCGTGAGACCGTCGATGCGCTCACCGGCGAAGGTGATCGAGCCGCCGTCGGCCGGATGCACGCCGGCGATCATGTTGAACAGGGTCGTCTTGCCGGCGCCGTTCGGTCCGATCACCGCATAGATCGAGCCCTCCGGCACGTTGAAGCCGAGCCTGTCGACCGCGACGAGACCGCGGAAACGCTTCGAGACGTTGTCGACGGCAAGGAGCGTGCTCATGCGTCGCGCCCCTTCAGCCCGAGCCGCCGCGACAACCACGGCCACACGCCATCCGGCAGCGCCAGAATCACCGCCAGAAGGCAGAGGCCGTAGAAGATCTGCTTCACGCCGGGGATGTCGACGCCGAAGGCGTTGAGCGCGCTGGTCAGGCTCTCCGCCAATCCCGTCAGGATGAATGCGCCGAGGATCGGTCCGAACAGCGTGCCGATGCCGCCGACGATCGGCGCCAGGATGATCTCGATCGAGCGCGAGATGTGGAAGACCTGCTCGGGAAACAGGTTGTTGTAGTAGAAGGCGTAGATCACGCCGGCGAAGGACGTCATGGCCGCCGAGATCACCACCGCCAGCATCTTGTAGTGGAAGGTGTCGATGCCGGCGGCGCGCGCGGCCTCCTCGTCCTCGCGGATCGCCAGCCAGAAATAGCCGATGCGGCTGGTCAGCAGCATGCGGCAGCCGATCAGCGCAGCGACCGTCGCTGCGAGCAGCAGGTAGTAGAACATCACCGGCTGGCCGCGCAGGTGCCACAGGTCGTTGCCGCTGTACTGCTTGACCGGCAGGAACAGGCCGGACGAGGCATTGACCCAGGTGAAATGATCGAAGCCGACGCGCGCGAATTCGGCGACGGCGATGGTCAGGATAGCGAAATAGACACCGCCGACGCGGAAGCGGAAGGCGAGATAGCCGATGAAGGCGCCGGCGAGCGCCGCGAGCGGCGCGCCCACGAGCAGCCCGAGCCATGGAGCCACGCCGAAATGCGTGAACAGCGAGGCCGCCGCATAGGCGCCGAGCCCAACATAGAGGGCATGACCGAGCGACAGCTGCCCGGCGAAGCCCATCATGATGTTCCACGCCTGCCCGGTATAGGCGAAGTAGAAGATCAGGATCAGCACGGTCAGCAGATAGTCGCCGGCGAAGAGCGGTGCTGCGAGCGCGAGCACGAGCAGCACCGCCATGAGCGCGAGCGCGCGCGCCGACAGGCCCTCGGTCAGCCGCGCGATCATGCCAGCCTCCGGCCCATGATGCCCTGCGGACGCAGCAGCAGCACGAGGACGAGGATGGCGAAGGAGAACATGCTCTTGGCCGACGGCGTGAACAGGAGCCCCGCCATCGCCTCGGTGAAGCCGATCAGCACGCCGCCGACCAGCGCGCCCGGCATCGAGCCCAGACCTCCCGTAATGACGATGACGAAGGCGAGCAGCGTGTAGGCCGGGCCCGCCGACGGCGTCACGTCGAAGATCAGGAGCAGGATCGTGCCGGCCGCGCCGACGCAGGCCGCGCCGAGGCCGAAGGTCAACGCGTAGAGATGCTTCACGTCGAGCCCGACCACCTGCGCCCCGGTGTAGTTGTCGGCGCAGGCGCGGATCGCGGTGCCGAGCCGCGTGTACTGGAAGAAGGCGAAC
>JBQCFB010000246.1:0-2134 GCA_051959715.1 Pseudolabrys sp. | reverse complement strand
TGAAGACGACACGCTCAAGCCCGACGTCGGCAAGCAGAAGACCGAGAAGCTCGTCGAGTCCGACAAGGTCGACTTCGTCGCGGGCTACATCTGGTCGAACGTGGTCTACGCCTCGTACAAGCCGATCGTCGACGCCAAGACCTTCCTGATCATCGCCAATGCGGGTGAGACGCGTCTCGCCGGCGAGAACTGCTCGCCCTACATCTTCTCGACGTCGTGGACCAACGACCAGAACCCGATCGCCGTCGCCGACTACATGAACACCAAGGGCGTGAAGTCGGTCTACCTGATCGGCCCGAACTATGCGGCCGGCAAGGAGAACCTCGGCGGCTTCAAGTCGGCCTACAAGGGCAAGGTGCTTGGCGAGGACTACACGACCTGGCCGTCGCAGCTCGACTTCTCGGCCGAGCTCGCCAAGGCGAAGGCGGCGAAGCCGGAAGCCGTCTATATGTTCTACCCGGGTGCTGCCGGCGTGCAGTTCCTCAACCAGTATGCGCAGGCGGGCCTGAAAGGCTCGATCCCGCTCTACACGACGTTCTCGATCGACTCGCTCAGCCTGCCGCGCCAGAAGGACGCCGCCGTCGGCGTCATCAGCGCGCTGCAGTGGACGGCGGACTTCCCGAACGACGCCAACAAGAAGTTCGTCACGGACTTCAAGGCGAAGTACAAGACCGAGCCGTCCTTCTACGCCGCGCAGAGCTACGACGCGGCCATGCTGATCGGCTCGGCGGTCAACGCCGTGAAGGGCAACCTCTCCGACAAGGCGGCGGTGCAGAAGGCGCTGGAAAAGGCGGACTTCAAATCGGTGCGCGGCGACTTCAAGTTCGGGCCCAACCACTATCCGACGCAGAACTTCTACATGCAGGAAGTGGTCAAGCAGGGTGACACCTACACCCAGAAGACCATGGCCACGGCCGAGAAGAACGTGCCGAATCCGCACGCCGCGCAGTGCAAGATGAAGTAAACGACTGACGGATCGCGGATGGCGGCAGCGCAAGGCTGCCGCCATTTGCTTATGCGCCGGCTGTGGGGGCCCGCGTCCAGAGGGAATGATGACGCTTTTCATCGAGCAATGCCTCAACGGCTTGCAGTTCGGCCTGCTGCTGTTCCTGCTGGCGGCGGGGCTGACGCTCGTCTTCGGCATCATGGACCTCGTCAACCTGGCGCACGGCTCGCTCTATATGCTCGGCGCCTATTTCGCCGCGACGTTCGCGGCGTGGACCGGCAGCTTCGTGCTCGGTGCCGTCCTCGCCATCGCCGCGACGCTCGTCGTCGGCATGGCGGTGGAGGTCATCGCCATGCGGCGGCTCTACGGCCGCGACCATCTCGACCACGTGCTTGGCACGTTCGGCCTGATCCTGTTCTTCGACGAGCTCGTGCGTCTCGTCTGGGGCCCCGGCGGGCGGAGCCTCGCCGTGCCGTCGTGGCTGAGCCAGTCGCTCGAGATCCTGCCCGGCATCCAGTATCCGGCCTACCGCCTCGCCATCATCGTGGTGACGCTCGCGGTCGCCGCGTTCCTCTACGTGCTGGTCATGCGCACGCGCATCGGCATGTTGATCCGCGCCGGCGCTTCGAACCGCGAGATGGTCGGCGCGCTCGGCGTCAACATCAAGCTGCTCTACACGCTGATCTTCGGTCTCGGCGCCGCGCTCGCCGGACTCGCCGGGCTGATCCAGGCGCCGATCCTCACCGTGCAGATCGGCATGGGCGAGAACATCCTCATCCTCGCCTTCGTCATCACCGTCATCGGCGGTATCGGCTCGATCCGCGGCGCCTTCGTCGCGGCGCTGCTGGTCGGCTTCATCGACACGCTCGGCCGTTCCTTCTTCCCTGAGCTGCTGGCCGACCTTCTCGGCCGCCAGGCAGGCGCGACCGCCGCGCCGGCGCTGTCGTCCATGCTCATCTACATCCTGATGGCCGCCATTCTGGTGGTGAAGCCGCAAGGCCTGTTCCCGGCGGGCTCGCGATGAGCACCCGGTTCACGCTGCGCAAGGTGGTGATCGCGGCGCTCGTGCTCGGCCTGACGCTGCTGCCGCTCTATGTCGCGCTCTCAGGCGACCGCTTCATGCTGACCCTGTTCACGCGCATCGTCATCATGGCGATGGCGGCGGTCAGCCTGAACCTCATTCTCGGC
>JBQCFB010000245.1:0-6131 GCA_051959715.1 Pseudolabrys sp. | reverse complement strand
GAGCGCAGCCTCAACGCCGTCGTGCTGCCGCACTGGACGGTCAGCCACGTGGTCGAAGTGCCGGGCGGCGCGTTCCCGTCCTATGCGCAGGGCTTCTACCCGCGCAACAACAGCTTCTACAAGCAGTGGGACGAGATCGCGCGCGAGCGCGACACATTCCACAATTGGATGAAAGACAACGTGCTGGACAAGGGCCCCGAGGCCTTCGCGCAATATGCGCGCAAGCGCGCGAAGTGAGGATCATCATGGCCGATTACAAGCCCAATGAGATGATGACCATCGCCGCGGCGCGCGCGCTGAAGAATGACGACGTCTGCTTCGTCGGCATCGGCCAGCCTTCCGCCGCATGCAATCTGGCGCGGCTGACGCATGCGCCGGACATCACGCTCATCTACGAGTCGGGCACGCTCGCCACCAAGCCGAACGTGCTGCCGCTCTCGATCGGTGACGGCGAATTGTGCGAGACGGCGCTGACGACCGTCTCGGTGCCGGAGATGTTCCGTTACTGGCTCCAAGGCGGCCGCATCAAGGTCGGCTTCCTCGGCGGCGCGCAGATTGACAAGTACGCCAACCTCAACACCACGGTCGTCGGCCCTTACGACAAGCCGAAGGTGCGACTGCCGGGCGGCGGCGGCGCGCCGGAGATCGCCACGTCCTGCGGCGAAATCTTCATCATCATGGCGCAGGGCAAGCGCGGCTTCGTCGACAAGCTCGATTTCTTCACCTCCATCGGCCACGTCAGCGGCGGCGACAGCCGGCAGAAGCTCGGTGTCAGCACCAAGGGGCCGACGCGGCTGATCACCGATCTGGCGCTGTTCGAGCCGGACCCGGAGACGAAGGAGATGATCGTCACCGCCATGCATCCGGGCGTGACGCGCGATCAGATCAAGGAGAACACCGGCTGGCAGGTGCGCTTCGCGGCCAAGGTCGCCGAGACCGCGCCGCCGACCGGTCAGGAGCTCGACGTGCTGCGCGAGATCCAGGCGCGAACGGCGCGCGCCCACGCGGCCGCGTGAGAAAGGTTCGATACCATGCGTGATGTCTTTATCTGCGATGCGGTGCGGACCCCGATCGGCCGCTATGCCGGCGCGTTGGCCAAGGTACGCACCGACGATCTCGCCGCCGTGCCGCTCAAGGCGCTGATGGCGCGCAATCCGAAGGCCGACTGGAGCAAGCTCGACGACGTCTATTTCGGCTGCGCCAACCAGGCCGGCGAGGACAATCGCAATGTCGCGCGCATGGCGCTTCTGCTCGCGGGCCTGCCGGAGAATGTGCCGGGCGTGACGCTCAATCGGCTGTGCGCCTCGGGGCTGGAAGCGGTCGGCACTGCCGCGCGTGCGATCCGCGCCGGCGAGATGGAGTTCGCCATTGCCGGCGGCGTCGAGTCGATGACGCGCGCGCCCTTCGTGCAGGGCAAGGCGCAGGAGGCCTTCTCGCGCACGGCGGAAATCTTCGACACCACCATCGGCTGGCGCTTCATCAATCCGCTGATGAAGAAGCAATACGGCGTCGACGCGATGCCGGAGACCGGCGAGAACGTCGCCGAAGATTTCCAGGTCACGCGCGCCGACCAGGATGCGTTCGCGCTGCGCTCGCAGCAGAAGGCGGGCAAGGCCATCGCCGCCGGCTTCTTCAAGGGCGAGATCGTCCCGGTCGAGGTTGTCGGCCGCAAGGGCGATGTCGTGAAGATCGAGGCCGACGAGCATCCGCGTCCCGACACGACGCTCGAGCAGCTCGCCAAGCTCAAGACGCCGTTCCGCAACCCTGGCACGGTGACGGCCGGAAACGCCTCCGGCGTCAATGACGGCGCCGCGGCGCTGATCATCGCGTCGGAAGCGGCGGTCAAGGCGCATGGCCTGACGCCGCGCGCACGCATTCTCGGCATGGCCTCGGCGGCGGTGCCTCCCCGCATCATGGGCATCGGCCCGGTGCCGTCGACGCAGAAGCTGATGGCGCGGCTCGGCCACAAGATCGGCGACTATGATGTGATCGAGATCAATGAGGCCTTCGCTTCGCAGTCGCTAGCGTGTCTGCGTCAGCTCGGCCTTCCCGACGACGCCGAGCACGTCAATCCGCACGGCGGCGCGATCGCGCTCGGCCATCCGCTCGGCATGTCGGGCGCGCGGCTGGCGCTGACCGCGGCGCACGGCCTCGAGACCCGCGGCGGCAAGCTCGGCCTCGCCACCATGTGCGTCGGCGTCGGCCAGGGCGTGTCGCTCGCGATCGAGCGCGTCTGAATGAACAAGATGATGACCTGAGGGGACCCTATGTCGCTTGTCTATCCGACCAAGAGCTTGGAGAACTTCCCCAAGCATCTCACGCCCGGCTACAAGAGCACGGTCAAGCGCTCGCCGTCGAAGCCGCTGATCATCATTCCGCACACGCTGTCGGAACTGACCGGTCCGGTCTACGGCCACGACGCCGTGCAGGAGGGCGACAACGACCTCACCAAGCAGTGCGCCGGCGAACCGCTCGGCGAGCGCATCATCGTGCACGGTCAGGTGCTCGACGAGGACAGGCGCCCGGTGCTGGACGCGCTGGTCGAGATCTGGCAGGCCAATGCCTGCGGCCGCTATGTGCACCTCGTCGACCAGCATCCGGCGCCGCTCGATCCGAATTTCACCGGTGCGGGCCGCACGATCACCGACAAGAGCGGCTACTACAAGTTCATCACGGTGAAGCCAGGCGCATATCCGTGGGGCAACCACCACAATGCCTGGCGGCCGAACCACATCCACTTCTCGGTCTTCGGCCATTCGTTCCTGTCGCGCCTCGTCACCCAGATGTATTTCCCGGGCGACTACCTGTTCCCGTTCGACCCGATCTTCAATTCGGTGACGGACGAGAAGGCGCGCGATCGCATGGTCTCGACCTTCGACCTCGAAAGCACCATTCCCGACTGGGCGCTCGCTTTCCGCTTCGACATCGTTCTGCGCGGCCGCGAAGCAACGCCCCTCGACAACGACGAGCACTAGTCCATGTCTGAAATCACACCGTCACAGACCGTCGGCCCGTTTTTCGCCTACGGCCTCACGCCGAAGGGCCGCGCCAAGTGGGATCCGAACGGCACCTATGCCTGGAAGGAAACCGTCGGCGACAACCTGATCACGCCGGATGCGGCGGGTCAGAAGATCCGTATCCAGGGTCAGGTGACCGACGGCGACGGCAAGCCGATCAACGATTGCATGCTCGAGATTTGGCAGGCCGACTCGCAAGGGCGCTACGCCAGCCCGCAGGACTCGCGCGGACGCCCGAACACGCAGTTCAAGGGGTTCGGCCGCTCGGCGACCGACAAGGACGGCGTCTTCAACTTCGACACCGTCAAGCCTGGCGCCGTGCCGGGCCCCGGCGGCAAGGCGCAGGCGCCGCACATCGTCGTCTGCATTTATTCGCGCGGCATGCTGCGCCAGGTCTATACGCGGCTCTACTTCGCCGACGAAGCCGCCAATGCGTCCGACCCCATCCTCGCCATCGTCCCCGAGGACCGGCGCGGCACGCTCATTGCCCACAAGGCGGGCGAGCAGAACGGGATGGCGGTCTACCGCTTCGATATCCGCGTTCAGGGCGGCAACGAGACGGTTTTCTTCGAGATCTGATCGAGACGCAGCGAGAGGCGGGAGAGGGCGGTCTGCCCACTCCCGCCTCTTTTTTCTGGGCGTGTTGGTGGGCAAAGGTGGGCAAACGAGACGAGCCCGTGGCCCGGTCCGCTACTGGATCGGGCAGAAAAGCACTGGAATTTGGCGCATTTCCTATTGTGCTCCTGCCCACCCACTCTGCCCAACTTTCCCACAACTGTTTTGTGGTTGACCAAAATCCCGACTCTTGGTTCGCTCGGCGGCAAGAACACGGCCGCAAAGGCTGATGAGGAAACGCTGCGTCCCAAGAGGCCGCTCATGAACGAGCAGATACTTCAGGAGATCAGCGACTTCTGCCGCGCGCAGGGGCTCGCCGAATCCACCTTCGGCCGCCGCGCCGTCAATGACGGCAAGCTGGCCAGCCGCCTGCGCAATGGCGGCCGCATCACGACCGACACGCTCGACCGCATCCGCGCTTTCATGGCGCAGGGCCGTGACGATCCGCCGGCGCGCCGCCGCATTCTGTTCGACGCTGGCGCACCCGCCTCACCCGCCGCCGCGCCCGTCCCGTTCCCCACAGCACAGTTGCCGATGGTCAAGCCACCCGCTCCTTCCGTCGCCTCCGGCCAGGCGAACGACGACCCGCAGCGCAATTTCCGCTTCTTCGACAATCGGCAGAAATATCTGCTGTTCGTGAACACGTGCAGCGAGAAGTGGGAGGTCGCGAACCGCGTCAGCCTCGAACTCGCCAACATCCACCCGCGTCCGCCCGCGGTGCGCCTGTTCGACGCCGGCGTCGGCGACGGCACCGTGCTCGCCCGCGTGATGCGCGCGATGCACGACCGCTATCCGACCATGCCGTTCTATGTCGTCGGCAAGGAGATCAGCCTCGAGGACGTGCGCCTGACCTTGCAGAAGCTGCCCGACCGTTTCGTCGAGCATCCGTCGAGCGTCGTCGTGCTGACCAATCTCGCTTACGCCGAGGCGCCATGGCTGTCGGTGAAGTCGCTGTCCGCCGCCACCAGCCTGGTGTGGAAGGAAGTGGCGATGGACGGCACCAGCGCGCATTCCTTCGAGCAGCAGATCACCGCGCTCGAGCCGTTCCTGGCCGATAGCTGGAAGGCGCGCGTTTCGCCGAAGAGCGGCAATCCGGTCTATGAGCGGCCGGTCGTGCTGGTGCTCTACCGCAACGACCACAAATTCCTGCTCGACCAGATCATCCCGAAGCCGGGCGGCACCGTTGCCGACTACGATCTCGTCATTGCATCGCAGCCGTTCCGCGCCCGCGCCTCGATCGACTTCAAGGCGAAGCGCGTGCTCGCGCCGCTTGCGCGTGCGCTCGGCCCCGGCGGCCGCATGATCGCGATCCATTCGCACGGCAACGATCCGGGCATGGAGATCATCCGCAGGGTCTGGCCGCAGGACAACCCGTTCGCGCACAATCGCCACGACCTCCTGAAGGCGGTGAAACAGGAGCTTGGCCCGGCTGGGCGTGACCTGAATTTCAACGCCTATTCCGATCAGCGCTCGCTGTTCCGCTACGACATGCACACGCTGCCGTCGGAGATTTCGTCGTCCATCGGCACCTCGACACTGCTCGCGGCGTGGAATGCGGCGGTCTATGTGGCGCAGGTCGAGGACGACCGACTCGCCGACGTCAATTCCGACCGGCGCTATGTCGAAGCGACGCGCGATGTGCTCCAGGAGCACGGCGGGCTGTGGTTCTACGACGAGTCCTTCGTCATCTCGCGCCGTCGCGAGTGAGCGCGGCGTAACGCAATGGCCGGGAACGCGGCAATCGCGCGCATGCACCACGCGCAACGGCAGGACAATGTGCGCTTGACGACCGAGCAGACGAAACCCGCGACGGTGGCTCGCCGCTTCTCGATCGAGGCGACGCGGCCGAAGCTCGAGGAGATCGCGGCGGTTGCCGCCCGCGTGCCGGCCGGCACCGAGATCTATCTGACCGCGGTGCCGACGCAGACACAGGACGAACTCGTTGCGGCCGCGCGGAATGTGCGCAAGGCGGGGCTCGAACCGGTCGTGCACGTCGCGGCGCGGCGGCTGGCGAGCGTGCAGGCTTTGACCGATCTGCTGGCGCGGCTCCACGGCGAGGCGAATCTACGGCGGCTCCTGGTGATCGGCGGCGACGTCGATCCGGTCGGCCCTTTCGCGGATGCGCTCGCGGTGATCCAGAAGGCCAAACTGCGCGAGGCCGGAATCGAACGCATCGGCATCGGCGCCTATCCTGAAGGGCATCCGCACATCGCACCCGAACGGCTCGAGGCCGCGCTCGATGCGAAGATCGCGGCGGCCGCGGCGCAAGGGCTCGACGTCTATCTCACCAGCCAGTTCTCGTTTTCGCCGGAGCGCATCGTCACCTGGCTGAAGCACTTGCGCGCCTGCGGCATCGACCGGCCGGTCAGCGCCGGCATGGTCGGGCCGACCAGCGTCACCGCGCTGATCCGGTTCGCCAAGCGCTGCGGCGTTTCGACGTCGCTGCGCGGGCTGATGTCGGGCGCGGCGACGTCGCTCATCGGCAATGTCGGACCCGAC
>JBQCFB010000244.1:0-22783 GCA_051959715.1 Pseudolabrys sp. | reverse complement strand
ATCGCTCCGCGCGCATGGCGGCCGCCATCGCATCGACCGTCCAGAGTGCCGTCATGCTTTCGCCCCTCGCAACGCGTCCGCGACCGCCTCGTGGTCGGAGAACGGCAGCACCCGGTCGCCGACGATCTGGCCGGTTTCATGACCTTTGCCGGCAATCAACAGGACGTCGCCTTTCTGGAGCGCCGCGACGGCCGAGCGGATGGCCTCGGCGCGGTCGCCGATCTCGGTCGCGCCTTTCGCCTCGGCGAGGATTTCAGCGCGGATGGTCGCGGCCTTTTCGCTGCGCGGATTGTCGTCTGTGACGACGACGCGATCGGCGTTGTCGGCGGCGATGCGGCCCATGATCGGCCGCTTGCCCTTGTCGCGGTCGCCGCCGGCGCCGAACACGACGACCAGCTTGCCGGTCGTATAGGGCCGCAGCGCCTCGAGCGCCTTCTGGAGCGCATCGGGCTTGTGCGCGTAGTCGATGAAGATCGGCGCGCCGTTGCGCTGGCCTGCGAGTTCGAGGCGGCCCTTGGCCCCTTCGAGATTGTTCAGCGTCGCGAAGACGCGCCCCGGATCGGCGCCGGTGGCGATGCACAGGCCGGCGGCGACCGCGGCATTGTGCACCTGGAAGCCGCCGACCAGCGGCAATCTGATCTTATAATCGCGGCCGGCATGCGCGAGCGTCACGCCTTGTGCGAACCCGTCAATGGCGACGGAAACGATGCGGATGCCCTCGCCTTTTTCCCCGACGGTCATGAGCTTGAGGCCGCGCGCCTTCGCCGCCGCGACCACCTGCGGCGCATGCACGTCGTCGACATCGATCACCGCCGTCCCCGACGCCGCAACGAGGTCGGTGAACAGCCGCATCTTCGCGGCGAGATAGGCCTCGATGGTCGGGTGATAGTCGAGATGGTCGCGCGACAGGTTGGTGAAGGCGCCGGCCGCGATGCGCACGCCGTCGAGCCGGTGCTGGTCGAGCCCGTGCGACGACGCCTCCAGCGCCAGATGCGTGACGCCCTCGCCCGCGAGACGGTCGAGCATGCGGTGCAGTTCGATCGGGTCGGGCGTCGTCAGCGAGCCGTAGATGTTGGTCTTGTCCGAGACGACGCCGACCGTGCCCATGCTGGCCGCGTTCAGGCCAAGCGAAGCCCAGATCTGGCGCGTGAATGCGGCGACCGAGGTCTTGCCGCTCGTACCGGTGACGGCGGCGATCGTTCCGGGCTGGCGCGGAAAGAACGCGGCGGCGGCGAGCGCAAGCGCGCGGCGCACGTTCGGCACGACGATCACCGCGACGCCGGCGGGCACCTCGGCGGCGCGCTCGGCCATGACGGCGGCAGCACCGTTCGCCAGCGCCTGCGGCAGGAAGGTGAGGCCGTCCGCCTTGGTGCCGGGCACGGCGACGAACAGGCCTCCGCGCTCGACCTTGCGGCTGTCGGAAGCGATGCCGGTCAGCTCGAGCCCCGCGAAGCGCGGGTCGAAGCGGGCGTCGGTCAGCGGCAGATCGGAAAGTTTCATCAAGCCCGTTCCGGGCTCTCCCGGTCCCCGTCGACCGCAAGCCCTCGGCACTCAAATACTGGATTCCCGGCAGCGCGGGAATGCACGCGGCGACGATGCTTAACGGGCCGACGGCAGGTTGGCCAGGATGAGCTGGTCGGCTTTCGGCAGGTCGAAGCGCGGCTCGATGTCGAGGAGCGGCGCGACGCGGGAGATCACCGCCGCGGCCGTCGGCGCGGCGTTCCAGCCGGCCGTGGCGAAGCCGTAGGTTTCCTTCAGCGGCTGCGGCTCGTCGAGCATGATCAGCATCAGATATTGCGGCTTGTCGGCCGGGATCACCGCCATGAAGTCGGTGAGCAGCCTGTGCTTGGAGTAGCGGCCGCCGACGACCTTCTCGGCCGTGCCGGTCTTGCCGCCGATGTAGTAGCCGGGGACGTTCGCCTTGGTGCCGGTGCCCTTCTCGGCGTTCAGCCGCATCAAATAGCGCATCTTCACGCTGGTCTCGGGCTTGAGCACCGTCTTGGCGACCTTCATCGCCTCTTCCGGCGTGCGCTTGAGGAACGTCGGCGGGATCAGATGGCCGCCGTTCATGACCGCGGCGACGCCCATCAGGGCCTGCAAAGGCGCGACCGAGAGGCCGTGGCCGAAGGCGATGGTGACCGTGTTCAATTCACCCCAGCGCTTCGGCACGATCGGCTCCGCGCTCTCGGGAAGCTCGGTGCGCAGCCGGTCGAGCTGGCCCATCTTCTTGAGGAACGCCTTGTGGTACTCGGGCCCGAGCGACAGTGCGATGCGCGCCGCGCCGATGTTCGACGAATAGGTGAAGATCTCCGGCACGCTCAGCATGCGCGGCAGCGGATGGTCGTCGTGGATGGTGAAGCGGCCGTAGCGCAGCGTCTGGTGGCCGTCGAATTGCGAATTGAGCGTGACGCGGCCGGAATCGAGCGCCATCGCCAGCGTGAAGATCTTGAACGTCGAGCCCATTTCGAACACGCCGGTGGTCAGCCGGTTGATGCGCGTCGGATCGTTCGCTTCCTTCGGATTGTTCGGATCGAAGTCCGGCTCCGACACCATCGAGACGATCTCGCCGGTGTTGACGTTGAGGATCAGGCCGGCCGCCGCCTTCGCCTTGAACTTCTCGCGCGCCTTGACGAGTTCGTCGCGCAGCGCGAACTGCACGCGCAGGTCGACGGCGAGATCGATCGGCCGCATCAAACGGTCGCTGGCGAGCCCGGCCATGTGCAGCGCGGCGAGCCCCTGCCCGTCGAGCCACTTCTCCATCCCGGCGATGCCCTGGTTGTCGATGTTCACCAGCCCGATCTCGTGCGAGACGGTCGGCCCGTTCGGATAGACGCGCTTGTTCTCGGTCAGGAAGCCGATGCCTGGAATGCCGAGGCGATGCACTTCCTGCTGCTGCTTCGGCGTGATCTCGCGCTTGAGCCAGACGAAGCCGCGCTTGGACGACAGGCGCTCGCGTACTTCCTTGGCGTCGAGGTCGGGCATCGTCGCGGTGAGCAGTTCGACCGCCTCGTCGACGTCGATCAGCTTGCGCGGCTCGGCGAACAGCGACGGCGACTTGACGTCGGTGGCGAGGATCTCGCCATGGCGGTCGACGATGTCGGGCCGCGCGGTCGCGACCGCGTCCTGGCCGATGGTGCGGCGGCCGCCCTGCCCTTCGCCCATATAGGCGAACAGGACGAGCTTCGCGCCGATGACGCAGTAGACGCCGGCAAACAGCACGACGGCGAGTCCAAGCCGCGCCTTCGCCTTGACGTTGCGATCGACGTCCTTGCCGTAGAGCAGCGAGCGCACCAGGCGCTGCCAGCGGGTTTCGGAGGGCTGCGGGGACACTGTCATTCGTTCACCGCTGCGCCGGCGCGATGCTGCCGGTGGTCTCCGGTGGATTGCCGAGCATGGCGCCGATGGCGTCGCTCGGCTGCTGGACTTCCGGCGGACGCGGCGGCAGACGGTCGAGGTTGTCGAACTGCGTCGATTTGATCGGCGCGAGCTTCAGGTGCCGCTCGGCGAGACCCTGGATGCGCGACGGCGTCTCGAGCCGCGCCCATTCGGCGCGCAGCGAGGCGATCGCATTGCGCTCCTTGCGGAGTTCGCCATGCAGCTTGGCGACGCGCTCGGCCTGCAAGGTCGAGTCGAACTTGATCTTGTAGACGTAGGTCGCGGCGGCGATCAGCGCGGCGATGACGAGGATGTTGAGAAGCCGCATCGTCAGCGCCCCCTCACGACGTCGTCGAGCGCCGGCAGGCGCGGCAGGAAATCGGACGCGTCGCCGCGATGCGGGGCCGCTTCGGTGCGCTCGCCGGCGCGCAACTTGGCGGACCGGGCGCGCGGATTGCGTGCGACCTCCGCTTCGTCGGCGATGACCGGGCGCTTGGTGAGGACGGTGAGGCTCGGCGAGGCGCGCTTGACTTCGGGAGCGTGGCGCGAGCCGCCGCGGGTTTCGCTGCGCGAAGCGAGAAACGTCTTGACGATGCGGTCTTCGAGCGAATGGAACGAGACCACGGCGAGGCGGCCACCCGGCTTGAGCACGCGCTCGGCAGCGATCAGCGCCTGCGCCAGTTCGCCGAGCTCGTCATTGACGAAGATGCGCAGCGCCTGGAACGTCCGCGTCGCCGGATGAATGTCGTTCGGCTTCGTGCGCACCGCCGACGCGACGATGTCGGCGAGCGCGCGCGTGGTCGCAATCGGCGCGTCCGCGCGCGCCTTGACGATGGCGCGGGCAACCTGGCGGGAGAAGCGCTCTTCGCCGAGCACATAGATGATGGTGGCGAGATCGCGCTCGCCGGCGGCGTTGACGACGTCGGCGGCGCTCGCGCCCTCGCCGCTCATGCGCATGTCGAGCGGCCCGTCGAGACGGAAGGAGAAGCCGCGCTCGGCCTGGTCGAGCTGCATCGAGGACACGCCGACATCGAGAACGATACCGTCGACGGCCTCGTGGCCGCAGCTTGCCGCGACCTCGTCGAGATTGGAGAAGCGATCCTCGACCAGCGTCAGGCGCCCGTGCGCCTCCTCGACGAGACCGGCGCCGAGCGCGATGGCCGTCTGGTCGCGGTCGATGCCGATGACCTTGCAGTTCGCGGCGTCGAGCATGGCGCGCGTATAGCCGCCGGCGCCGAAAGTGCCGTCGATGTAGACGCCGCCGTCATGGACGTTGAGGAAGCCGAGCGCGGGGACGCCGAGCACGGGAATGTGGAGGGCTGGTCCGCCAGCAGCAGCAGAGCCGCCGCCGCCCGCCGTCATTCCCGTGCTCCTGACGCGTCTCGCGCCGCCACCCGGGACCCCAGCACCGCATTGAGCGCGCGCACCTTTGGGGTGGCCTCCGCGAGCTCGCTTTGGAAACGACCGGGCTCCCAGATCTGAAACTTGTGCCCCAGACCAACGAATGTGACCGCGTCCGCGATCCCCGCATGCGTCTTGAGCGTTGCGCTCAAGGCCACACGCCCCTCGCCGTCGATCTTCAGCGTCTCGCTGGTGCCGTAGAGCGAGAGCGACAGCTGCTCCCGTGCATCCGAAAAAGGCGTGTACTGGCCGATCAACGCCTCGATCTCCGCCATCAGCGCATTCCCGCCGGCATCGATCGCCGGGCGATCCAGTGCCGGATAGCAGTAGAGACCGGCGTAGCCGTCGCGGCCGAGCACCGTGCGGAAGTGTGCGGGAATCGAGACTCGCCCCTTGGAGTCGAGCGGCAACGTGACGTTCGACACGAAGCGATCCACAACCCGCACCCCACGCGAAACGGTCACCAGCCGGGAGAGCAACGCCTGCTCGATCCCTGCGGCGCGACGGGCTGACCCGATGGAGCAACTCGCCTCCGGGGCCCGCGATCCGCAATGACAAGTCGTGGGATAACATGGGATATTTTGGGCGTCAATGGAACGGCCTACAGCGCCGGGGCTCTATCCAAGTCCGGCGAAGCAGGCCCTCGCGTCAGCCCCATTAAGCATCGCTTAAACTTAAGGATTTCTTGCCGCGCCCGGCGTAACCGGTTCCGCCGCCATGAATTTTTGCGCTGTGTGGGGTCGCCGGCGGAACGTCCGGGGTCCCGCCCGGTTGACCGTGTCGGGGAACCATCCGGTCCGCAACGCTCGAATCACGTATGAAGCCGTCGCGGCCGTCACACGCCTGCGTTCTTAGCGTGTTATGCTTGAAAGATACTCGTTTTACGTGTGTACCGCATGAGCCAGTCCCGATCCGAATCCGTCTCGGCGCCGGGATTCCCGCCCTTCGAGCCGGACACGTTCATGGCGGCCGACGTCGTCCCTTCGCCGAACTTCGACGACCGCAAGGGCGGTCCGGCGGATATTCTTCTTCTTCATTATACGGGTATGCAGTCAGGCGAGGCCGCGCTGGAGCGCCTCACCTCGGCCGAGAGCAAGGTCTCGTCGCATTACGTCGTGTTCGAGGACGGCCGCATCGTCCAATGCGTGCCGGAGGACAAGCGCGCCTGGCACGCCGGCGTGTCGTCATGGGCGGGCGAAACGGATATCAACTCGCGCTCGATCGGCATCGAGATCGTCAATCCCGGTCATGAATTCGGCTATGACGACTTCCCGCTGAAGCAGATCGCGGCGGTGATCACGCTGTCGAAGTCGATCCTCAGCCGCCATCCGGACATCCGGCCGGAGCGCGTGCTGGCGCATTCCGACGTCGCGCCGGCGCGCAAGC
Source organism: Pseudolabrys sp. (assembly GCA_051959715.1). Lineage (GTDB taxonomy): Bacteria > Pseudomonadota > Alphaproteobacteria > Rhizobiales > Xanthobacteraceae > Pseudolabrys. The sequence continues at coordinate 16,621 of JBQCFB010000244.1, read as the reverse complement.
AGGATCCGGGCGAGAAGTTTCCGTGGGAACTGCTCGCCGATTCCGGCGTCGGCCACTGGGTCCGCGCGGCGCCGCTCAACGTCCCCGGCATGACGCTGATGACCGGCTATACGGGCGAGGCCGTGCAGCGCATGCAGCGGCTCCTGAAGGCCTACGGCTACGGCGTCGAGGAGACCGGCACGTTCGACGACGTCACGCACGACGTCGTCGTCGCCTTCCAGCGGCACTTCCGGCAGACGCGCGTCGACGGCGTCGCCGATCCGTCGACGCTGATGACGCTGCGCGCGCTGGTCGAGACCATGCCGAAGCGCGGCTAGCCCGCCTTGCTGCAATAGGCTTCGAGCCGGTAGCCGTCGGGATCGATCACGAAAGCCGCATAATAGTTGGGTCCGTAATCTGTGCGCAGGCCCGGCTTGCCATTATCGCGGCCGCCGGCCTTCAACGCGGCGGCGTGAAACGCATCGACACCCGCACGCGTCGGCGCCGTGAAGCAGACATGCAGACCGGAGTCCGGATCGGCCGGCACCGGCTTCTTCGCCTCGCCGACCCACAGCGCCGCCTGCTTGGCGCCGTAGCCGAGCATCGTGCCGTAATCGCTGACGCAAGAGTAGCCGAGCGGCGCGAGTGCCGCGTCGTAGAAGCCGCGCGCACGCTTGATGTCGCGCACGCCGATCGAGATATGGTCGAGCATCGTTTCGTCTCCTTCAGTGGATGGTCAAACGCGCCGCGCGCGAAAATCGGACTGCAAACGCCACGGCCCGCCGCCTTCGAGCAGACGCTCGCCGCGCCAGCGGAAGCTGTCCGGCGTGATCTCGGTGAAACTCCAGCGCACCGGCACGCCCTGATCGGTCTTGCCCTCCTGCACGATGTCCTTGCCGTGCGCGCGGCCGAGCTGGCGCGTGTAATACTGCTTCAGCGGGTCGTTCCAGAGGATGTGCCAGGCATCGAGCGCGGGGTCGTAGACGCGCAAGGTCGTGCCGTAGAACAGGCCCGGCAAGATCCAGACGTCCTGGATGGCGCGGCCGTCGAGCGCGAAGGCGAAATGGATTTCGCCCACGCCTTCATGAGTCGTGCCGTCGTCGAGATGGACCGCGGCGTCGAACACCCAGTCGCCGATCAGCCAGCCATAGAGGCCCATCTTGTCGGCGCGGTCGGCGGCGGGGCCGTCGCTGACCAGCGTGCGGGCGAAACCGGTTGTGTTCTGCATGGGGAGGTCCTTTCCTCCGTCCTGCTAACGCCGTCACGCGCGGTCCGGCTTGGGAAAAATTGCGCTCCATCCGGGCATGACCGCGCCCGACCGCCGCTGTAGAATTCCGGCATGGCCATCGCCGCCGACATCATTGCCTCCGGAACCGGCTGGACCGTCCGCGACGTCGTTTGCGACGCCGGGCCCGGCGATCCCGCCTTCGAGGAGCGCCACGCCGACGTCTCGATCGCCGTCGTCACCGCAGGCAGCTTCCAGTACCGGACGCGCCAGGGCGCGGCGACGCTCGCGCCCGGCAGCCTGCTGCTCGGCAATGCCGGCGCCTGCTTCGAATGCGGCCACACCCATGCGCGCGGCGACCGCTGCCTCGCCTTTCATTACGAGCCCGGCTTCTTCGAAGCCGTCGCCGCCGATGTGCCGGGCGTGCGCGACGCGCAATTCACGAAGGCCGCCCTGCCCGCCTTGCCCGCGCTCGCGCCGCTCGTCGCCGAAGCGGAAGCCGCGCGTGACAACGGCGATGTTGGCGCGCTCGAGGAACTGGCGCTGCGCCTCGCCGGCGCGGTGGTGAGCCGGCAGCGCGGCCGCGGCGCGATCCGCCGCGCGCCGACGGCCCGCGACGAGCAACGCGTCACCGCGGCGCTGCGCCGGATCGAGGCTGCGCCGCAGGCGCCGCACGGCCTCGCCGCGCTGGCGCGCGCGGCGGAGCTGAGCCCGTTCCACTTCCTGCGCACGTTCCGGCACGTCACCGGGCTCACGCCGCACCAGTTCGTGCTGCGCATGCGGCTCAACCGGGCGGCGATGCTGGTCCGGCGCAGCACCGCGGCGATCACCGACATCGCCTATGACTGCGGCTTCAACGACCTGTCGACCTTCAACCGGCGCTTCCGCCGGCTGATGGGGATACCGCCCGGCGCCTGGCGGAAGGTGCGCTGACCGCTCCGGTTAATCGCGGCGTTAACCGAACGCTAACCACGAACTGGGCAAAACTTGCCGGGTGAGGCGCGAAGCACGTCGCGCCGCCCCGTGGGAAGAACCGCCAGTGCAAGGTTTTTTCGCTTTCGTGAAGTCGCTGGGCGCCGCGCGTCTTGCCGCCATGGCGGCGGTGACGCTGTCGCTGATCGGCTTCTTTTCATTCCTGATGATCCGGATGACGACGCCGCAGATGGTGCCGTTGTTCACGGACATGTCGCTCGACGACTCCGCCTCGATCGTCAAGGAGCTCGACCGCCAGGCGGTCACCTACGAGATCAAGGGCAACGGCACCTCGATCCTGGTGCCGAAGGACAAGGTCGGCCGCCTGCGCATGAAGCTCGCCGAGAGCGGCCTGCCCAAGGGCGGCGGCGTCGGCTACGAGATCTTCGACAAGTCCGACGCGCTCGGCGCCACCACCTTCATCCAGAACATCAACAAGCTGCGCGCGCTGGAAGGCGAACTCTCGCGCACCATCCGCTCGCTCGACCGGGTCGAGGCGGCGCGCGTGCACCTCGTCCTGCCGGACCGGCCGCTGTTCTCCCGCGACAAGATCGAAGCCTCCGCCTCCATCGTGCTGAAGGTGCGCGGCGAGCTCGAGCAGCAGCAGGTCCGCGCCATCCGTCATCTCGTCGCCAGCGCGGTCAACGGCCTCAAGCCGGAGCGCATCTCGGTCGTCGACGAAAGCGGCCGCCTGCTCGCCGACGGCGCCAATGCCGACAGTCCGTTCGGCGGCGGCAGCGCCGACGAGCGCAAGCTCGCCTTCGAGAGCCGGCTGCGCCGCGAGGTCGAGAACATCGTCAACTCGATCGTCGGCCCCGGCCACGCGCGCGTGCAGATCACCGCCGACTTCGATCTCAACCGCATCACCCAGACGTCCGACAAGTTCGATCCGGACGGCCGCGTCGTGCGCTCGAGCCAGACCCGCGAGGAGCAGTCGGGCTCGTCCGACGCCGCCGGCGGCCCGGTCTCGGTCGGCAACAACCTGCCCGGCGCGGGCGGCAACGGCAACGACAACAACAGCGCCGGCAAGAGCGACAACAGCAAGAAGACCGAGGAAATCGTCAACTACGAGATCTCGCGCACGACCAAGACCGAGGTGACGGAAGCGGGCCGCATCAACCGCATCTCCGCCGCGGTGCTGGTCGACGGCCTCTACAGCCGCAACGACAAGGGCGAGTTGGTCTACGCACCGCGCAGCAAGGAAGAGATCGACCGCATCGCCGCCCTCGTGCGCACCGCGATCGGCTTCGACGCCAAGCGCGGCGACCAGCTCGAAGTCGTCAACCTGCGCTTCGCCGAGCCGACGCCGCAGCCGATCAGCCAGCCGACCGGCTGGATGAGCTATCTCCAGTTCACCAAGGACGACATCATGCGCGGCGCCGAAACCGGCGTCATGATGCTGCTCGGCCTGGTCGTCGTGTTCATGGTGGTGCGGCCGCTCGTGCGCCGCATCGTGACGCCGGAAGGCGCCGAAGCCGGGCGCCTCGGCGGCGGCGGCGGCGGCGGCAACGGCGCCAAGATCGGACCCGGCGGCATCCTCGTCGATGCGCGCGGCCAGCCCATCGTCGATGCCAAGGGCAACCCGATCATTCCCGCCGGCGGCATGATCGTCACCGGCGATTCCGGCGGCAGCATCATCACCGGCGCCGGCCCGAACGTGTCGATCGTCGGCGCCAACGAACAGGTATCCATCTCGAACCGCACCTCCGCGATGATCGACGTCGCCAAGGTGCAGGGCCAGGTGCACGCGCAATCGATCGAGAAAGTCGGCGAGCTCGCGGAGAAGAACCCGCACGAGGCCGTCTCGATCATCCGCAACTGGCTGCACGAGGAAGCCGCCTAAGCCATGCCGTCCGCCTACGCCACAGCCAAGAGCGACAAGACCGACGGCGAGGTCCGCGAGGACATTGGCGGCCTGATGGCCGAGCTCGCGAGCCGGCCGCAGGTCAAGGCCACACAGACCCGCAAGCTCACCGGTCCCGAGCGCGCCGCCGTGTTGATGCTGGCGCTCGGCGAACGGCTCGGCACCAAGGTCTTCGCCCTGCTCGACGACGACGAACTGCGCGAAATCTCGGTGGTCATGTCGACGCTCGGCACGATCGAGGCCGAGACGGTCGAGCAGCTCCTGCTCGAATTCGTCGGCCACATGTCGGCCTCGGGCGCCCTGCTCGGCAACTACGACGCCACCGAGCGGCTGTTGCAGCAATACCTGCCGGCCGATCGCGTGCACGGCATCATGGACGACATTCGCGGGCCCGCCGGCCGCAACATGTGGGAGAAGCTCGCCAACGTCCAGGAAGAGGTGCTGGCGAACTATCTCAAGAACGAATATCCGCAGACGGTGGCCGTCGTGCTGTCGAAGCTGCGCGCCGAGCACGCCGCGCGCGTGCTCTCGATTCTTCCCGAAGACCTGTCGCTCGACGTCGTCACGCGCATGCTGCGCATGGAGTCGGTGCAGAAGGACGTGATCGAGCGCGTCGAACAGACGCTGCGCACCGAGTTCATGTACAACCTGTCGCAGAAGCGCCGCCGCGACGCCCACGAGGTGATGGCGGAGATCTTCAACAATTTCGACCGCCACACCGAGGGACGCTTCCTCGCGGCGCTGGAGGCGGCGAACCGCGACGCGGCCGAGCGCATCAAGGCGCTGATGTTCACCTTCGACGACCTGATCAAGCTCGACGCCGCATCGGCGCAGACGCTGCTGCGCAATATCGACAAGGACAAGCTGGCGCTCGCGCTCAAGGGCGCCTCCGAGCCGGTGCGCCAGTTCTTCTTCGGCTGCATGTCGACCCGCGCCGCCAAGATGCTGGTCGACGACATGCAGGCGCTCGGACCGGTCCGGCTGCGCGACGTCGACGAGGCGCAGTCGCTGCTGGTCAACAAGGCCAAGGACATGGCCGCGAAGGGCGAGATCCTGATCTCGAAGAGCCGCGGCGACGACGAGCTGGTGTACTAAATGAAGGCGACCGCCAAATATCTCTTCGACGAGGACTTCGCCGGTGGCGAGAAGCCGACCATCACCCTGGTCGAGGCCGAACGCCGCCGCGCCGACGCCGAAGGCATCGCCTATCGCAACGGCTTTGCCGCCGGCCAGGCGCAGGCGCAGGGCGAGACGGCGCAGCACGCCGCCAGCGCGCTGGCGCTGATCGCCGACGGCCTCTCGCGCATCGACCGGGCGCTCGCCGGCATCGAAGCGCGGCTCGAGACCGAAGCCGTCGAGGTCGCGGTCTCGGTCGCCAACAAGCTGGCGCCGGAATTGATCGCGCGCGAGCCGTTCGCCGAGATCGAGGCGCTGGCGATCGACTGCTTCCGGCAACTGGTCAAGACGCCGCACATCGTGGTGCGCATCGGCCCCGACATTTTCGCCCCTGCCAAGGAAAAGCTCGAAGAGATCGCGCGCATGCGCGGGTTCGAGGGCCGTCTCATGGTCGAGGCCGATTCCGCGCTCGCCGTCGGCGACTGCCGCATCGAGTGGAGCGAAGGCGGCGTCAATCGCGACCGCGCCGCGACGCTTGCGAGCATCGACGACGTGGTCGCCCGCTACATCGCCGCCCGCACCGCCGGCGTGCATTGAGGATTTGAGGAGACGCGAGCATGAGTGACGACGCAAAAGTACCGCTCCCGGACCTCGAGAACGGCGGCCAGATGGTGGCCGACGCCGGCGGGCTCGTGCCTGACAACGAGCCGGTGCCGCGCGGCGCCGCCGACCTCGAAGCGGTGTTCGACGTGCCGGTGCAGGTCTCGGCCGTGCTCGGCCGCGCGCGCATGGAAGTCGGCGAACTCCTGCGCATGGGACCGGGCACCGTGCTCGAACTCGACCGCAGGGTCGGCGAAGCGATCGATATCTACGTCAACAACCGCCTGGTAGCGCGCGGCGAAGTCGTCCTCGTCGAGGACAAGCTGGGCGTGACCATGACCGAAATCATCAAGGCGGATCGGTAACAAGGAACACGGCCATGCGACTCCTCATCGTCGGTTCGCTCGGCGGCCAGCTCACCACCGCGACCAAGCTCGCGATGGACAAGGGCGCGAGCGTCACCCACGCGGACGGCAACGAGCAGGCTCTCGCCGTGCTCCGGTCCGGCCGCGGCGCCGACCTGATGATGGTCGATGTCGCGATCGACATTCGCGACCTGGTGACGCGGCTCGACGCCGAGCGCATCCACGTGCCGATCGTCGCCTGCGGCGTGTCGAACGACGCGCGCGCCGCGGTGCGCGCCATCCATGCCGGCGCGAAGGAGTACATCCCGCTGCCGCCCGATCCGGACCTTATCGCGGCCGTGCTCGCCGCGGTCGCCGACGACGCGCGCGATATGATCTACCGCGACGACGCGATGGCGCGCGTCGTCAAGCTGGCGCAGCAGATCGCCGGCTCGGAGGCCTCCGTGCTGATCACCGGCGAGAGCGGCACCGGCAAGGAAGTGCTGGCGCGCTTCGTGCATTCGCGCTCGCAGCGGGCCAAGAAGCCGTTCATCTCGGTCAACTGCGCGGCGATTCCGGAAAACCTGCTCGAGTCCGAATTGTTCGGCCACGAGAAAGGCGCCTTCACCGGCGCGCTCGCCCGCCGCATCGGCAAGTTCGAAGAAGCGAACGGCGGCACGCTGCTGCTCGACGAAATCTCGGAGATGGACGTGCGCCTGCAGGCGAAACTGCTGCGCGCGATCCAGGAGCGCGTCATCGACCGCGTCGGCGGCAACCGGCCGGTGGCGGTCGACATCCGCATCATCGCCACTTCGAACCGCAACCTCACCGAGGCGGTGCGCGGAGGCACGTTCCGCGAGGACCTGCTGTTCCGCCTCAACGTCGTGAACCTGAAGATCCCGGCGCTGCGCGAGCGACCGGCCGACATCGCGGAGCTGGCGCAGCACTTCATCAAGAAATATTCCGCCGCCAACGGCATGCCGGTGCGGGCGCTGTCGGCGGACGCGCGGCGCGCGCTCAGCACGCATCGCTGGCCGGGCAATGTGCGCGAGCTCGAAAACACGCTGCACCGCGCGGTGCTGCTGTCGGCCGGGCCGGAGATCGGCATTGACGGCATCCTGTCGCCGGACGGCGCGCGTCTCGGCGAGGGGCGCGGCAGCGACATCGCGGCGAACGCCGCGTTCGCCGCCGAGCAGGTGACGCGCGGCCTCGTCGGCCGCACGGTTGCCGAGGTTGAGCGCGATCTCATCCTCGAGACGCTGCGGCATTGCCTGGGCAACCGCACGCATGCGGCCAACATTCTCGGCATCTCGATCCGCACGCTGCGCAACAAGCTCAACGAATACGCCGCGGACGGCTCGCCGATCCCGCCGCCGAACGGCGGCGAGGCGATGCGCGGCGCGGCTTAAGCCGCGTCCGTTTCGGCGGAAATCGGGACGCGCTGCAGCCGCGGCGGTATCGCGTGGAACCGGTGCCCGGTCGCGCCGTTATCGGCGCATGCGGGCGCTCCTCTGTCATAACCCGACTGCAGGATCGAAGGGGTACGACAAGGACGCGGTCCTTGCGGCGATGAAGCTCGCCGACATCGAGGTGCGCGAGATCGTTTCGGTCAAGAGCGACGAGCTCGCCGCCGTGCTCAAGAAATCCGCGGACCTCGTCGTTGCCGCCGGCGGCGACGGCACGATCGGCAAGGTTCTGGTCGCCATGCCCGACCGCAGTGTGCCGGTCGCGCTGCTTCCGCTCGGCACCGCGAACAATGCCGCCCGCTCGCTCGGCATCGCCGGCACACCGCAGGAGCTGGTCGAGACCTGGCGGATCGACAACACCCATCCGATCGACATCGGCGCGGTCAAGGGTCCGTGGGGCAGGACGCTGTTTCTCGAGGCCTTCGGCGTCGGCGCCTTTCCCGAAATGCTGCGGCTCGCCGCCAAGGGCAAGAAGCCGGAGGGCGCGGAAAATCTGCGCAAGGGACGCGAGCTGTTCCAGAAGGCGCTCAAGGACGCCGAGCCGCTCGACATCGAGATCACGATCGACGGCAAGGCGCTGCGCGGCGATTTTCTCGGCGTCGAGGTCCTCAACATTCCCTTCACCGGACCGGCGCTGCCGCTCGGCGGCAAGGCCGACGTCGCCGACGGCAAGCTCGACGTCGTCTGCTTCGAGGCGGACCGGCGCAAGGAGCTGATCGCGTGGCTGGACGCGCCGCTCGACAGCGCGCCGCCGGTCGTCTGCCGCAAGGCGGAGAAAGTGCAGCTCACCTGGGGCGACGCGCCGAACCGCGTCGACGACAAGGTGTTCGACAACACCGACAAGAAACAGATCGCCGAGATCGCCTGCGAGGCCGATCAGGTGCGCATCCTGGTGCCGGTGAAGCATCGGGCGCAGGTCGCGCATGCGGCAAAGGCCGCCAAATGAACGGCGCGTCCACGACCCTGCCGTCCCGCGACGCATTGCACGAGATCGAGCACGTCGCCGTCGATCTTGCGACACTCGCCGGCGCCGAGATCACGCGCACGCTGGGTTCGATCTTCCGCGTCCGTTACAAGCCGGGGCAGTCGGCGGAGAAGGTCAGCCTCAGCGATCCGGTCTCCGAGGTCGACGGTCGCATCGAGACGCTGATCCGCGCGCGGCTCGCCGAAGCCTTTCCCGATCACGACATCATCGGCGAGGAGATGATCGAGCGCCCGGCGCGCGACCACGATTACGTCTGGGCGGTCGATCCGATCGACGGCACGACCAATTTCGTCAACGGCTTTCCGATGTTCGCGGCGGCGATCGGCGTCCTTTATCGCGGTCGGCCGGTCGTCGGCGCGGTGTGGTCGTCGGTGAGCCACGCGTTGCGCGCCGGCGTCTATTACGCGACCGAGGGCGGCAAGCTGCGCTTCGAAGGCGACGACGTGACGCCGAAGCTCAACCCGGCGGTGCGGCGCCGGCTCGCCGGCGTGCCCGTCGTCACCGAAGGCGACAACGACTGGGACACGCGCAAGACCGGCTCGGCCGCGGTCGAATGCGCGCTGGTCGCGGCCGGGCTGATGCAGGTCGCGCGCTTTGCCGCGCCGAACATCTGGGACGTCGCCGGCGGCCTGACGCTGCTGCGCGCCGCCGGCTGCGATATCCGCCGCAACGACAACGGCCAATGGCTGCCGATGGAGCGCTTCATGCCGATGACCGGTCCGGGCGATGCGAAGGACCTGCGCTACTGGCGCGGCAGCCTGATCGTCGGCACGCCCGAGGCGGTCGAGCGCATGTGCGCAGCGCAGGCGGCGGACAAAAAAAGCCCGGCCTGAGGCCGGGCTTTTGCAGGTCCAACATTCGCGTTGAGCCTTCAGGAACGCGACGACTTCTTGCTCGTCGTCCGTTCGCGATCGCGCGCGGTGTCGATCGTCACCGCCTTGGCCAGGAGATCGTTGCTCATGGCCTCCAGATCGGCCGCGATCTCGCGCCCGAGGCGTGCAAGCCTCGCGCACTTGTCGGCGGTTTCGATCAGGTACTGCTCAGTATCAGACATAAAGGCTCCGTAGCGGATTTGTAGGGCGCTTAGGCGCTCGCACCGCCTCACGTCAAGGTTGCTCGTCGTCAACTTGTGTATCATCCACGTTTGACGCAACGGAGCGGCGCGACGTGACGGTGATTTACAAGATCTGCCCGGAAAACATGTGGCGCGAGGCCGAGCGCGGCGGCGCCTTTACCGGCGCACCGGTCGACGTCGCCGACGGCTTCATCCATTTCTCGAGCGCAGCGCAGGTGAAGGAGACGGCGGCGAAGCATTTCGCCGGCCAGGGCGACCTGCTGCTCGTCCGGGTGCGGGCGGAAAAGCTGGGCGACGCGTTGAAATGGGAGGTGTCGCGCGGCGGCGCGCTGTTTCCGCACCTCTATGGGACGCTCAGGGTCGCGGATGCGCACCGGGTGGAACCGTTGCCGCTCGGCGCCGACGGCGGTCACCTGTTCCCGCCTCTGGAGCCCTGAGCGGCGCGCATTGCAGATGGCGGGGAACGTCAGCCTGCCAAGCGGGTTATTGCCGCAACGCAATAAGAAGAAGAGGCGAAAATGACATTACCTTTCAATACGATGCATTCTTCCGCCGTTCGCCAGCCTGCCTTTCCGCTGTCGGTTCCGGCGCTGCGCCGGGCCCATGGCGCCCTGCGATACCGCTGCCCGTCGACCGGCAGTTACGTGCTCCTGACGGACCCGTCTGCGCTGTCCGCCGCATCTGCTCCAAATGCACCCGTCCGCTGCCCCGGCTGCGGCGACACGCACCTGCTGACGCAGGAGAGTTCCCGGTCCGAGATTGTCCGGCCTCGGAGCGCAGCCTAGTCTTCTCGTGGTCCGGCGCGCATGCGACGCGCCGGCTTTGGGGGGACCTTCATGAAAACCGTTCTGGCGATTGGGGCCGCGGCGCTTCTGTGGAGCACGGCTGCCTTCGCGGCCGACCCGGTCGGCAAGTACGACGTCGAGGGCTCAAATCCCGGCGGCGGCGGCAATTATCACGGCACCGTGAGCGTCGAGAAAACCGGCGAGACCTATCGCGTCGTCTGGATCGTCGGCTCGACGCGTTATGTCGGCACCGGCATCGGCAACAGGGAATTCATCGCCGTCTCCTACCGTTCCGGCAACGATACGGGCCTCGCGCTGTATGGCTCCGACGGCGGCAACTGGAAGGGCATCTGGACCTATGCCGGCGGCCGCCAGGTCGGGCCGGAGGTCTGGAAGCGGCAATAGGACGACTGCCGATTGGACCTCGAGGCCAACCGTGCGCTTATCGTCACCGCGCTCGGCCGCATCCCGGCCGGCGACCGCACCGCGCTGCAAACGGTCTACCGGCTGACCTCGGCGAAGCTTTTTGGCGTGGTGCTGCGTATCTTGGGTGAACGCAGCGAGGCCGAGGACGTGTTGCAGGAGGTCTACCTCACGATCTGGCGCAAGGCGGGCGACTTCGATGCCGCCCGTGCGAGCCCGATGACCTGGCTGATCGCGATCGCGCGCAACCGCGCCATCGACCGGCTTCGGTCGGGACGGATCGCGGGCCGCATGGATCCGATCGAGGCCGCAGGCGACATTGCCGACGCAGCGCCGGGGGCCGAGCGTATTCTCGAGGATTCCGAAACGGTCGCCAAACTCGACGGATGCCTCGGGACTCTCGCCGCGCATGAGCGGACGGCGCTCCGCGGCGCGTTCTTCGACGGCAACACCTACGAGGACCTCGCGCAGCGCATGAACGTGCCGCTCGGCACGATGAAGAGCTGGATCCGCCGGGCGATGATCAAATTGAAGGCGTGCCTGGAGCAATGACCGACGCGGCCGACCATAGTGCGCTGCCCGAGGACGAACTCCTCGCCGCCGAGCTGTCGCTCGGCGTACTGAGCGGCTCTGCGCGCGCGGCGGCGCAAGCGCGCATGGATCGCGAGCCGGCCTTCGCCGCCATGGTCGCGTATTGGGACGAGCGGCTAACGCCTTGGGCCGCGGACATCGAGGAAACTGCGCCGCCGCCGCAGGTCTGGGATCGGATCGCGCAGGCGCTGCCGGCCGAGCGCGCCGCGCACGAAAGCCTGTGGCAGAGCCTGATGTTCTGGCGCATCTTTGCGCTCGCCAGCGCACTGGCGGCGGCGTGCCTCGCCGTCTTCATCTATCTCGGCGCACTGCGTCCGGGCGAGCCGCTGGTGGCGGCGATCGAAGGCGGCGGCCAGCGCAGCTTCATCGCCACGGTCGACACGCGGCGCGGGACGATCTCGATCGTGCCGGCCGCCTTCACGGCCGATGCAACGCGCGTGCCCGAACTGTGGCTGATCCCGCCGGGCGGCAAGCCGCTCGCGGTCGGCCTGATCAATGCCGACAAGCCGTCGGTGATCGCAATCCCCGCCTCGCTCGCGGCGCAGACAGCGAGCGGCGCCACCCTCGCCGTCTCGCTCGAACCGCATGGCGGCTCGCCCACCGGCGCACCGACGGGCCCGGTGATCGGCGCCGGCAAGCTCACGTCGCTGTGATCGCGACGCGCGCATCCGCGCAATGAAAGGCCCCGTAGCTCCCGATGTCTCCAGCAGGGGGACGGACAACATCCAACGGGAGCCTCTCTCATGAACCGCATCACCTCGATCTTCGCCGCCGGCTTCACCGCCGTCGCGCTCGCCGCAAGCTTCGGCGCCTTCGGGCCCTCCTTCGCCGCCGAGAAGACCGTCACCGTCGGCGGCGCGCCGATGTATCCCTCCAAGAACATCGTGCAGAACGCCGTCAACTCGAAGGACCACACCACGCTCGTCGCCGCGGTGAAGGCCGCTGGCCTCGTGCCGACGCTGGAATCGAAGGGCCCGTTCACGGTGTTCGCGCCGACCAACGAAGCCTTCGCCAAATTGCCGGCCGGCACGGTCGAAACGCTGCTCAAGCCCGAGAACAAGAAGACGCTGACCAACGTGCTGACCTACCACGTCGTCCCGGGCCGCCTGTCGGCCAAGGACCTGATGGCCAAGATCGAGGAAGGCCACGGCAAGGCGATGCTCAAGACCGTCGAGGGCGCCGACCTCACCTTCCAGATGAAGGACGGCAAGCTCCGGATCATCGACGCCAAGGGCGACACCGCGCAGGTGACCATCCGCAACGTCATGCAGTCGAACGGCGTCATCCACGTGATCGACACCGTGATGCTGCCGGGCTGAGCCGACAAGACTTCGCTCAGTCGCCCTCTCCTCCGGGAGAGGGCGATTGCGCATGTCACGACGGTTTCAGGCCGGGCTTCCTTAAATTTGCATAGGCGCCGGTGCCTACCATGATGCCGAGCAGGACCAGCGCCATGCCGGCGACGAGTTCCACCGTGAGGTGCTCGCCGAGGAGAAGGATGCCGAGCACCATCGCGGCGATCGGGTTGAGCGTGAGATAGAGCACCGTGGTCGTCGGCGGCAGCCAGCGCAGCGCCCACATGAACAGCGAGAACTGTCCGGCGCCGGCGATCGTGCCGAGGAAGACGACGGCGACCCATCCTTTGGCGGTGAAGGCCGGCAGCGCCAGGCCGCCCTGCTCGATCGCGATGACCGGCAGCAGCGCGGCAACCGCGAAGGCCATGCCCAGGGCCGTGACGAACAGCGCCCCATGCTTCATCAGCGTCGCGCGGCCGAACACCGAATAGATCGCGGCGCAGAACACACCGAGCAGCATCAGGCCGTCGCCCTTGAGCGAACCGGCATTGCCATGGAAGGCAGCGGCGCCGAAGGCGATAAGGATGCCGCAGAACGCCAGCACCGCACCGGCGACCTTGGCGATGGTCAGCTGTTCGCGGCCGAAGGCTGCAGCGACGAGCAAGGTTTGGATCGGGATCGTCGCGAGCCCGACCGCGCCGCGCGCAGCGGGATTGTAATGAAGCGCCGCGTTGAAACCCCACGGAAACAGCACGAAGAACAGGATGCCGAAGCCGGCGATCCTGGCGTAGTCGGCGGCGGACAGCCGGTGGCTCGGCCACAGCATCGGCATCACCGGCGCGAAGCAGAGGATCGAGACGACATAGCGATAGAAGGCGAGCGCCAGAGGGTCAGTCTCGCCGATCACGAATCGCGTCGCTACGATCGCCGTTCCGGCGCTCAGCGCCGCCGCCAGCGCCGCGACATGGGCGAGCCCGATCCTGTTCATGAGCAGCAGCCTCCCGGGCCCGCGGCCAGCCATGTCGCCAAACGTGACTTGCGAAAAACAAGTTACTCTAGCCTCGTGGCTTTAATTTCGCAAGCCACTGTGCTAGCCTGGGGCCATGGCGAAACATGACTTCCGCTCGGGGTGCTCGATCGCGCGCACGCTCGACATTGTCGGCGACAAATGGACGCTGCTGATCGTCCGCGACCTGTTGTGGCACGGCAAGCAGACGTTCCAGGCGCTCGAGACGAGCGCCGAGGGCGTGCCGACCAACATCCTCTCCGAACGCCTCAAGCGGCTCGCCAAATGGGGCCTGGTGCGGCGCGAGGCTTACCAGAAGCACCCGGTCCGCTACGCGTATCGCCTGACCGACGAGGGCAAGGCGCTGGAGCCTGTCCTGCTCGAGATCATGGACTGGGGCCACACGCATCTCGGCGGCGGCCGTTACGACCCGAGAACGGGCAAGACCGTCAAGGCGGCAAGCTGATCCGCGACGCCGACCGCCGCAAACGCGGCCGCTCAGGCGTCGAGCTCGGCCAGCTTCCGCGCCACCGCCGCGCGCACCTGCGGGACATGGCCGGCGAGCGAAACGGCGGCGTTGCGCAAGTGCTGACCGACCCTTGATTTCATGACGGCGACCCGCGTGAGGCGATCCGTCATTTCGACAACCTCGCTGGCGACGCGATGGCGCGCCTCGGCCCACGCATCCAACCGCGCGTCATCGCCGTCCTTCAGCACTGCGGCCAAAGCCGCGCCGAGGGAGACACCATCCTGGATTCCCGTGTTCATCCCCTGCCCGCCGGCCGGGCTGTGAACGTGCGCGGCATCGCCGCAGATCAGGACGCGCCCGCGCCGCAGTTGCGCGGCGACGCGATGCTGAATATGGAAGCGCGAACTCCAGGTCACGTCTCGAATGCGCCCGGGGCTTGCCGTCGGTCCGCGCCGATCGAGCAGATCCTGGATGAACCTCGCCGGCGGCTGCTCCGGCGCCTCGTCGACCGTGGCGACGATCCGAAAATGATCGTCGGGAAGCGGCGCCACCACGACGAGGCCGTCGGGCGAATAGAAGAGTGTGACCTCCTCGCGGCTCAGCGGCCATTCCATGCGCACGTCGGCCAGCACGAAATGCTGTCCGTAGGCGCCGCCCTCGAACGCAATGCCCGCTCCTTCGCGCACCGTGCTGTGCAGGCCGTCGCATCCGACGAGCCATTTGGTCCGGATCACACGCTCCGCGCCGTTGTCGTCGACGCGCGCCTCGACGCCGCCATCGGCCGCGTCGAAACCCACCAGCCGGCAGGGCCTCGCGACATCGCCGCCGAGTTCCTGCAGACGGCCCGCCATCGACCGCTCGATCCTGTCCTGCGGGCACATCAGCGTGAACGGATACGGACTGTCGATTTCCGAGAAATCGATCGTGAGCAGGGCGGCGTCGCGGTCGCGGATGCGGAAGATCGGAACCTTGACGCCCAGCTTCAGCAACCGCGCCGTCTCGCCGAGCGGATCGAGCACTTCCATCGTCCGCGCGTGCACGACGCAGGCGCGGGACGTGTTCGCGCCGGCCGGCTGGCGGTCGATCAAGACCGGGCTGGCGCCGTGGCGCCGCAACTCGGCCGCGAGGGCAAGCCCGGTCGGCCCGGCTCCGACGATGAGGATATCCGTGTGGTCTTGCATGCCGTCTCCTTCGATCCGCCCGGCCCCTCGCCCATGACGAGCGGCTGCCGGGCCATGTGACCGCCGGGCCAGGCGAAAAGACCGCCGGACCACCCTGAATTGGGGCTAACAGGCCGGATCGCCAAGATTTTCCACCCCAGCGGCTACCTCCGTTAACCCCCCGCTAACCATGCGCCGGGCAAAACTTGCCTAGGGCGAAGGGGCCTTCATGAGTGACATCACCGCCGCACCGGCAGGGGCTGCCGGCGGCATAAAGCTGCCCGGCCTCGGCGAGATCGGCGCCTTCATCAAGCGTGGCGACATCGCGCTCGCCATCGGCGTGCTGACGATCCTCGTCGTCCTGATCCTGCCGCTGCCGCCGCTGCTGCTCGACTTCGCGCTGGCCGTCTCGATCATTCTCTCGGTGCTGATCCTGATGACGGCGCTGTTCATCCAGACGCCGCTCGAATTCTCGGCCTTCCCGACCGTGCTCTTGATCGCGACCATGCTCCGGCTCGCGCTCAACCTCGCCTCGACGCGCCTCATCCTGTCGCATGGTCACGAAGGCACCGACGCCGCCGGCCACGTCATCGAGGCGTTCGGCAACTTCGTGATGAGCGGCAACTTCGTCATCGGCATCATCGTCTTCATCATCCTGGTGATCGTGAACTTCGTCGTCATCACCAAGGGCTCGGGACGCATCGCCGAGGTCGCCGCGCGCTTCCACCTCGACGCCATGCCCGGCAAGCAGATGGCGATCGACGCAGAATTGTCGACCGGCGCCATCGACGAGAAGGAGGCGCGCCGCCGCCGCCAGAAGCTCGAGGACGAAGGCGGCTTCTTCGGCGCCATGGACGGCGCCTCCAAGTTCGTGCGCGGCGACGCCATCGCCGGCCTGCTGGTGACCTTCATCAACATCATCGGCGGCATGATCATCGGCATCGCGCAGCAGGGCCTCACCTTCGCCGACGCGGCGCATTCCTACACCGTGCTGACCGTCGGCGACGGCCTCGTCACGCAGGTGCCGGCGCTGATCGTGTCGACGGCGGCCGGCCTGCTCGTGTCGAAGGCCGGCGTCTCCGGCTCGGCCGACAAGGCGCTGCTGAAACAGCTGTCCGGCTATCCGAAGGCGCTCGGCATGGCCGGCGGCGTCATGCTGGTCATGTCGCTCCTGCCCGGCATTCCGATGATCCCGTTCATGGCTCTCGGAGGAGGCGCCGCAGCCCTCGCCTTCGTCGCCAACAAGCGCCAGAAAGCGGCTCCCGC